>CAZMDE010000210.1:0-5303 GCA_964564355.1 uncultured Bacteroidales bacterium
AGGATTAAGGCAAGATACAGGAAGATTTTAGATTTACGATGTACGATTTCAGATTTTGATGTATCGGGTATTGTACTCATAAATAGTTGCTTAATAATCCAATGTTTGCAAATTTACATAAATTTTAAAATTAATCATTTATTACACTGAGTCAATCAGAGCAAACAAAGAGAAACACAGAGTTCTTTTTGCTTTCAATCAAAATTTTTTAATACCTATAGAGGGAGTGGGCAAATAAAAATTGATATATTATATTTTATAAATTTCCACTACCTTCAGGTAGTGGTCAGGAATAACCCACCATCATTGGGCTTTAGCCAAATTTTTTAAACCCAAATTTTTTTATTAACTCCTGATATTCCTCTTCCCATGTTTTTTTATGATGATGGATTTCCTGGTTTCTTATATATTTTCTAACCGTTTCAACAAGAGACTCACTAACAGAAACAGCAAAATATTCTTCTTGCCAGTTGAAATTTACATGGCAAAGATTATTTTTGTTTATCCAGTGAGAAGATTCGCCTTTTATCAATTGCATTATTTCCTTCATAGTCTGGTCAACACCTAATGAAACCAAACAATGAACATGTTCTTTGTATCCGTTAATATGGTCAATGAAAATACCCTTATCTCTTGCGTTATTCAATATATGAGAAAAAACATCAAATCTTATTTCTTTTTTAATAAGCAGAGGCGCATAATTTTTCGTGGTCCAAACGAAATGAATCCAAACTTTAATATACGCCATAATGAAAGAGTAATAATTTTTTTATTAAAAATCAAATGTAAGATATTTTTTTTTTTTTTTTTAACCTAATTAATTCACAAACATTCAAATTATGATTCAAAATAATATAAATCAATTATATAAATTTCCACGACCTAGGTCGTGGTTTAAATCTCTATCGTTTTCTTGACTTTAGTCCAATTTATAAATTATTGAGGTTAACAAACATTCGACTAAAGTCGAAGAAGTGTGTCTGGTTATTCATTTAACCACTATTTAAAAATAGTGGAAATTAATATTAAATTTTATAAATTTCCAATACATTTTTGGGGGTAAGTGAAAATAAATATAAACCATTAAAATGGTTAAAACTCTGTTTGGTAAATTTTTAATTACCAGAATAAATTCTGGTGCTAATCCTATTGATTGTGTTAGAATAGCACCATTCTTTAAAATGGTGATAAATGACGCATCCTCATCGAATTTTGCACTTTAGTGCTGCTTCACCATTTATGTATAAGCTTATACAGGGTTCCGGCAATGATTAGATCTGCAGGTGTGGTAATTTTTATGTTATTTCTGTCGCCTTCAACCAAATTTATAATTTCCCCTGTAGTCTCAACTACTGTTGCATCATCAGTGAATGAGGGTTTATAATTCTGATTGTAAGCTTTATTTAGTAATTGTGTGGTAAAACATTGCGGAGTCTGGATAAGCCGGAAGTCATTTCTGTCTTTTGGTTTACTTACAGATTCAGTAATTTCTCTTATACTGTCATTAAGAGAAATAGCAGGTATAGCGTTACCGTATTTTTCTGCCTTTGCGAATAATTCTTTTATCAGATTTTTAGTAAGCAGCGGGCGGGCTGCATCGTGTATTGCAACTATACCATTTACTTTTAAATCTATAATTGCTAATCCATTCTTAACTGAATGGAAACGTGTTTTCCCTCCTTTTACAAGCTTGTGTTTTATTTTAATATTAAATTCTGAACAGATAGTTTCCCAGATTCTAAAATACTCTTCCGGAATAGCTACAATAATTTCAATATCTTCAAAACTTTCGGAAAATGCTGTTAAAGAATGAAATAAAAGTGGTTTGTCCGCTAATATCTTAAATTGCTTTGGGGTTTGGGAATCCATCCTTTTGCCAATTCCTCCCGCTACAATTAATGCATATTTATTCATCAGTTAATAGATGGTTTATGGAATGTCAAGATTCTAACTTCTAACTTCCAGCTTCTAACTTCCAGCTTCCAGCTTCCATCAAAGAATCAGCATAGAATCTCCATATGTAAAGAAGCTGTATTTTTCTTCAACTGCTTCTTTATAAGCTTTCATAAGTAAATCATAGCCTGCAAACGCAGCTACCATCATCATTAATGATGATTGTGGTAAATGGAAATTTGATACCATTGAATTGGCAATGCCGAATTCGTAAGGCGGATAAATAAATTTATTTGTCCAGCCATTTGCTGGTTTTAAGTGACCGGAAATTGTTACTGCAGTTTCAATTGCACGCATTGAGGTTGTACCTACTGCACACACTTTCTTTCTTTTATCTTTTGCTGCATTTACTATATCAACTGCTTGCTGCTCAACAATAAATTGTTCGGAATCCATTTTATGCTTGCTCAGGTCTTCTACATCAATTGAACGGAAATTTCCCAATCCTACATGAAGAGTTACTTCTGCAAATGATATTCCCTTTATCTCCATACGTTTTATCAGCTCCCTGCTGAAATGCATACCTGCTGTGGGCGCTGCAACTGCTCCTTCATGCTTTGCATATACTGTCTGGTATCTCTCCTTGTCTAATGGTGTAGCCTGACGTTTGTGAAGTTTTGGTATAGGCGTCTGACCTAATTTGTCTATGGTTTTCTTGAATTTTTCATATGAACCATCAAACAGAAAACGTATTGTTCTCCCGCGAGATGTTGTGTTATCTATTACTTCTGCTACCAGCAAATCATTATCTCCAAAATATAATTTATTACCTATTCTTATCTTACGTGCAGGGTCTACTATCACATCCCATAAACGCGATTCCCTCTGTAGCTCCCTTAAAAGAAACACTTCTATCTTTGCTCCTGTTTTTTCTTTGGTTCCGTATAATCTTGCAGGGAATACTTTTGTATTATTTACTATAAATACATCTCCTTCATCAAAATATTTTATTATATCTTTAAAGGTTTTGTGTTCAATAGTTTGCTTCTTCCTGTTTAAGATCATTAATCTTGAGTCATCTCTGTTAGATTCCGGAGCATCTGCTATTAATTCCTGCGGTAAATGATATCTGAACTGCGATAGTTTCATATGTATTATGTGTTATAATTAATGAATTATGACTTTGGGGATGAATTCTACAATTCTGAATTTTTTTGCAAAAGTAATACAAACTCAACCCTTTGTCAAGTTTTTTTTTAAATAGTTGTTTAAAGTTTTAATTGTTAATAGTTTATATATGCGTGTTATTTAAACGTATTCTTTATTATTTCTATTGTCTGATTCCTTAATTATTTGAATAAAATTCTCAACTTCATAAGAATCTTCCAGTTTGTTATCTCCTATCTTTGTCCTGCATAATGCCGATAAGTGAGCCCCGCTATTCAATGCTTTTCCAAAATCTATTGCTAATGAGCGTATGTATGTTCCTTTTGAGCAAATTATTTGAAAATAAACATCTGGTAGTTCAATTTTAGTAATGTTAAATTCTTTTACAATCACTGTGTTTGGCTTAATATCAACCTCTTCTCCTCTTCTTGCATATTCATATGCTCTTATACCTTTTATCTTTTTGGCTGAATAAACCGGCGCTGTTTGTTGTATCTCTCCTGTCAGTTTTTTGGCAGCTTCATATATTTGCTCTTCATTAATCTTACTAATGTCATAGCGCTGATCTATTTCTTTTTCAAGGTCACCGGAAGCTGTCGTTGCTCCTATAGTTATTATTCCTGTGTATTCCTTGTATAAGCTCTGATACTCATCAATTTTTTTTGTGTATTTACCTGTGCATATTATTAATAAGCCGGTAGCTAAGGGGTCTAATGTGCCCGCATGACCTATTTTTATCTTGTCTATTAGTGTGTTTTGAATTATAGCGGTTCTTATTTTGCTGACAACATCAAATGACGTGCTTCTGTAAGGCTTGTTAATTAATAACATTTCACCATTTGCAAAATCAAATTCTCTTTGTATTGTCATTATTTATATGTGTTTATCATTCAGCATTCAGAATTCTTAATTCAGCATTCATTTCATCATCCCTAATGATATTGATATCAGAGCTACAACAAAACAATATATTGCAAAGTATATCAATTTCCCCTTTTTCACAAGATTTATCATCCATTTGCATGCAATAATACCTGATATAAAGGAAGCTAAGAATGCCACTATAAGTGAAGTGTGACTGATATGATTTTGATTAGCTAATTCTCCGCTGAATACATCAAGAACTACTTCTCCTAATACAGGCAATATAACCATCAAGAAGGAGAATTTGGCAAGTTTCTCTCTTTTTATACCCAATATCAATCCTGCAGATATTGTTGAACCGGACCTTGATATTCCCGGTAATACTGCTATTGCCTGTGCAATACCTATCCATATTGAATTCTTAAATGTTATTTCTTTGTTTCTTGATTTGGAAAAATGTCCTGCTGTTAGCAATCCTGTTGTCACCAACATCATTATGCCTATAAACACAAGATTTCCATCAAACAGGCTTTGTACCTGGTCTTTGAAAAACATTCCTATAATTGCAACGGGAACCATCGAAAGTACTATTTTGCTTACATAAATGAAATCTGTATTCTTCGGGTTAAAGGTGAAAAACCCTGAAATCAGTTCAATTATATCCTTACGGAATACTACCAGGGTGCTTAATACTGTCCCTCCATGCAGTATTATTGAAAACATCAGATACCTTTCCGGGTCTGGCAGGTTCAATAATTTATATCCAAATATTAAATGGGTTTTACTGCTTATAGGTAAATATTCGGTCAGCCCCTGTATTAACCCTAAAATCAATCCCTCTAACCAAGTCATTCAGCCGCTTTCTTTTCTTTAGGAACTTTCATTATTGCATATATCTCTATTACATAACCTATAATCAATAAAATAGGAGCAAGGGTTAGCCTTTGAAAATTAAATATATCATAATTAAATTTATTAGGATTGTCATTCCCTCCGCCTATCATCAGTATAAATCCTAAAACAAGAAAACCTAAACCTATTAGTAATAGCTTATAATTTTGTTTGTTAAATGGGAAAGCCACACTTTTTGTTTCCCCCCTTTTTGGTTCTGCCGTTTTATGCTCAGCTTTCTTAGGCTCAACCTTTTTTACTTTATCCTGTTTATTTTTATCCATAAACCTTTTTAATAATTTTATATTTTGAATTGATAACGACTTTATTTTATTTCTATTTTCTTTGTGTTCCTTTGTGCTTTACTTTGTGTCCTTTGTGGTAAAGAATTTTAAATTTTTAAATCTGATAATCTGACAATCTGATAATCTGACAATCTGATAATCTGATAATCTGATAATCTGATAATCTGATAATCTGATAATCTG
>CAZMDE010000211.1:0-2495 GCA_964564355.1 uncultured Bacteroidales bacterium
ATCATACCTGTCAATGCTCCGATAGCTATAGAATGAAGGCTTATCTTCCAGCTTAAATTTATAATAATTGTTACAAGTAAAACTATAGTCGCACCTAAGAAAAACGAACTAAGCAAAGCAGGCAAGCCTATCTGCCTGAATAAATAGTACATCAGATAGTAAAATGTACCTGTAATAAGCAATGGAATTGCACGCTCATTTTTTAAATGCATCTGGTAAGATTTGACAAAAGATAATCTTATCAGCATATATATCATCCCAACAGGCAGAAGAAATGTAAACCCGAAAACATTTGCAAGTAATAAAAGCTTTGTATTAAATGGGATGAGAAATGAAAAGAAATAATTCAGATTAAATATTATTATGATTGCATAAGTTGGAAGCAATAAGGGATGAAAGATATATGATATTACTTTAGCAGCCCCTGTTTCAATCTTGTTCATTAATTCAATTGCAAATTACCAAATTATCAAATTACCAAATTACCAAATTGCCAAATTGCCAAATTATCAAATTACCAAATTACCAAATTGCCAACCGAGCGAAGCGAGCTCATGAGCACATTAATTTTCAAATTATTTAGCGAATAAATTACCAAATTGCTAAATTACCAAATTATCAAATCTCTTTCCTAAGTCTTGCCACAGGTATATCAAGCTGTTCCCTGTATTTAGCAATCGTTCTCCGTGCAATACTATAACCTTTTTCTTTAAGCATTTTCGAAAGAATATCATCTTTTAAAGGATTCTTTTTATCTTCACTATCAATGAAATCCTTCAATATTTTCTTTACTTCACGTGATGAAACCTCTTCGCCTGAATCCATTTGCATCCCCTCTGAGAAAAAGGTTTTTAAAAGAAAAATTCCATATGGTGTCTGAACATACTTGCTATTTGAAACCCTTGATATAGTAGATATATCAAGATTTACTCTATCTGCAATATCCTTAAGTATCATTGGTTTCAGCTTAGCCTCATCCCCGGTCAGAAAATATTCTTTCTGGTAATTCATTATTGCATTCATGGTTTGAAACAAAGTTGTTTCTCTTTGTTTTAAAGCATCAATAAACCATTTTGCTGAATCAAGCTTCTGTCTGACAAATGTTAATGCTTCTTTATTTTTTGAACTTTTACCTTTTTCATTCTGTCCGTATGAATCAAGCATTCCAAGGTAAGATTTACTCATTCTTAGATCAGGAGCATTTCTTGAATTTAAGGTAAGTATAAGCTCCTCATTGTTATTACTAATTAAAAAATCAGGAATAATATATTGGTTAGTTTTGATAAATTCCTCAGGTGCATTGCCAGGCTTAGGGTCAAGCTTTAAGATTTCAGCATTAGCTTCTTTCATTTCCTCATCGGAAATATTTATTTTAAGCATTATCTTATCATAATGCCTTTTTGTGTAGTCATCAAAATGCTTACCAATTATCAGAATTGCATTTGTAATTGCTTTAGAAGGCTCCTCAATTCTTTTTAATTGTATAAGAAGACATTCCTGTAAATTTTTAGCTCCTACACCCGGCGGGTCAAATTGCTGTATTATTTCAAGTATTTCCTGCACTTCATCTTTTGTAGTCATAATATTCTGGCTGAAAGCAAGGTCATTCACAATTGCATCTGTGCTTCTGTTCATATAGCCGGATTCATCAATATTCCCGATTAAATTGAGACCTATCTGATATTGCCTGTCATCCAGCACTTGTATGCCTAACTGTGAAATCAAAAAATCCTGAAAACTTATATTATCTGAATATGGTATATCTTTTCTTTGCTCATCCTGGTCATTATCAGCATTAAGCTTGTAAGCAGGTATGTATTCATCGTCATCTACATAATCTGAAAAGCTGAACTCATTATCATCAGTTTCCTTGTTTTTTTTAGTTTCGAATTCGCTTTCGTCTCTCTCAGCAGTATCATAATCTTCAGTCTTTTCCTTCTTATCACTGCCATCAATATTTATATCTTCCTCTTCATTATCAACATCATAATCATCTTCCACACTCATATTTTCTATTTCATCCTCATCATCCCCTCCCTCTTCAAGAGCCGGATTTGATTCAATCTCCTGCTTTATCCTGTCTTCAAGTGCCATAGCCGGCACCTGCAGCAGTTTCATCAGCTGTATTTGCTGCGGTGACAGTTTTTGTAAAAGCTTCTGTTCTAACTTTTGTTTTAACATAATTACCCTATATTTATATTTCCCTTTTCTTTAGTTACAGTGTACGTAATTTCATGTTACAGGTTACGCTATTTTATCATTTTCTAATTTAGTAATTTACAAATGAACCATTATACAAATGAACCAATTCTAATACAAAGTTAAGAATTTTATTATTTTGCAGATTATTTAAATTCAAATATTTTTTAACAATCCGAACTACTTTCACTTATTATTATTTCTGTTTTCTTTGCACCCTTTGCGGTTTGGGCTTAGCGCTCTTTGTGTGCAACTTTTTATCTTAATTAATCATAATTATCTTAATAAATCAGTGT
>CAZMDE010000211.1:2595-5288 GCA_964564355.1 uncultured Bacteroidales bacterium
AATTATCTTAATAAATCAGTGTACAATTATATCAGAGACTTTATAGACAGACACTGATCAAAATTCAGCATTCTGCGGTGTTCTCGGGAATGGTATCACATCCCTGATATTGCCCATTCCTGTTACGAATAACATCAAACGCTCAAGACCAAGTCCAAAGCCGCTGTGGGGAACTGTGCCGAATTTGCGTGTTTCAATGTACCACCACATATCTTTTTGAGGTATTTTCATTTCTTCTATCCTGTTCTGTAGTTTTTCCAGCACTTCCTCCCTTTGTGAACCTCCTATTATCTCTCCTATCTGCGGAAAAAGAACATCCATTGCTCTTACAGTCTTCCCGTCATCATTCTGCTTCATATAAAATGCCTTAATGTCCTTAGGGTAATCAGTAATAATGACAGGTTTTTTATAATGCTTCTCTACCAGATACCTTTCATGTTCGGACTGTAGGTCAATGCCCCAACTTACAGGATACTGGAATTTGCCTTTTTTATTTGCAGGTGAATTTATTAATATGTTTACTGCATCAGTATAATTTATCCTTTCGAATTTATTGTCAATTACAAACTTTAGCTTCTCTATTAATTCCATAGCGCGCTCTTCCTGCGGCTTGTTTCTTTCTTCTTCTGTCTGACGCTTGCTGAGAAAGTCCAGGTCATCCTTACAATTATCAAGAGCATACTGAACAAGGTATCTGACAAAATCCTCTGCCAGGTCCATATTGTCATTAATGTCATTAAAGGCTACCTCAGGCTCTATCATCCAGAATTCTGCAAGATGCCTTGCAGTGTTTGAATTTTCAGCCCTGAAAGTAGGTCCGAAAGTATAAACCTTCGATAATGCCAAAGCAGCAAGCTCAGCCTCAAGCTGTCCTGAAACAGTAAGCTTGGTTTCCTTACCGAAAAAATCCTGCTTATAATCTACCTTTCCATCCTCTGTCAGAGGCGGTTTAACAGGGTCTAATATAGAAACACGGAACAACTGCCCTGCTCCTTCTGCATCCGAACCTGTTATTATAGGACTATGTATGCAGAAATATCCCCTGTCATTATAGAACTTGTGAATGGCATATATCATAGCATGCCTTACCCTTGTTATTGCACTAAAGGTATTCGTCCTGAAACGCAGGTGAGCTATTTCCCTCAGGAATTCAAGCGAATGTTTCTTAGGCTGGAGCGGATACTCATCAGGATTAGCTTCACCCAGAATATCTATCTTATCTGCCACTATTTCAACCTTCTGCCCGCTGCCGCCCGATTCTATAAGCTGACCATAAACCGAAAGGGATGCTCCGGTATTTATTCTTGAAAGCTCCTTCTCATCAACCTTACTGAAATCAACAACTATCTGGATATTATTAATTGTCGACCCGTCATTCAAAGCAATAAATGCAACATTCTTGCTTATCCTTTTTGTCCTTACCCATCCCTTGACATTTACATTTATATTGTAAACCTCCGACTTCAGCAGATCATTTACCTCTCTTCTCTTTATCTCTTCCATTTATATTTATTTATTAGTAAAACTTCTTGCATTTTGTCACACTGAGCGTAGTCGAAGTGTCCAACTTCCAGCTTCTAACTTCCAGTTTCCATTTGCAAAGTAAATAAAATTACAAAATATCTGCATTATAAATAATTATAAAATTATATTTTTAAAGGAATAAATAAAGAATATACCGAATAAGGTTTTTATATAATTTCTTATTTTTTTCTCTGTGTAACTCTGTGATTCTCTGTGAAACTCTGTGTAATAATTTTGTTTTAAAAGAAACTATTTTTTATTCGGTATAATCTCTAATGGATTAAATCTATTTTGAGGTGAATTTAAAAATCAATTTAAATTATTTGTCATGGAGCGTAGTCAAAGCATCTTAGTGTTTCTAAGTGATCTAAGTGCCTTAGTGGTAATTTTTTTATTCTTATGAATCTTATAAATCTTAAAATATGAAATATCTTTTAATCGTTTTCATCTTCTTAATATCTCCTCATTATTTGAATCATATCGATAATTAACTATTTCACCCGATATTATATATTTTATTACCTGGTCAATAATATCTAATGGGGCTATAAACCATTCTCTTGGTGTATGACGATTTCCTTTGTTGTCAAATATGTCAATATTTAAACAAGAACTTCCAAAAAAGTTATGTAATAATTGGTCCAGCTTTTGCGGAAACCATGTTCTGTTTAATCTTACATCATTTTTACACTATGACAAAAGTGTCACAAACCATATATAAGCCATATATAAGCTCGACATACGCTCGTCATGTGGAGAGCTTGTGGTGAGTTTGTGGTAAGTTTGTGGTGAGTTTGTGGTGAGTTTTTAACGATTATTTATGTAAATCCTATTTTGAATATATCATTATTTATCTTCTTTCTATCCTCAAATATTGTGCCAGTATTGATGTTTCTGACTACAAGACATGAAATATTTTGAAAATATGTCATGTCTATTACCAATGAACAATTGAACCAATGAACCAATTAACCACATTTAGCGTCTGTCCCATCCGCCAGGGGTCTTACGCCCCTGAAAAAAGAAAAACTTCCCCCTTCAAAAATTATATTTAAAATATTGTCAATATTCTTTTACTCAAAATAAAACAATTTTTTATATGAATAAGTATTTCGTAATTTTAACAAAAATACATTTGCATTTAAGAATTCTTTTTATCTTAGCCAAAA
>CAZMDE010000212.1:0-5280 GCA_964564355.1 uncultured Bacteroidales bacterium
GCAAAGGAACGCAGAGGAAAGAAATATTTATTCACTAATAATAGTATTCGAAGGAATTCATGAATTGCTTTGCTTATTTCACAGAGAGACACTGAGAAATCACAGAGGAACACTGAGGAAAATTAACCAATGAACCGAAGAACGAGTGAACCAATGAACATATTAGCAAGAGTATTGATCATTACAGCATTATTATTACCATTACATGTATTTAGTCAAATTACTGTTAATGATTCTCTCATTTATAAGTTGAATATTAAGATAAACAAAATAGACACCGGAAATGTAGATAAGGTTATTGTTAATGATATTAGTCTTGACGAGGTTGAGGTTAAGCTTAATGAAATAACCTACAGGGTCAGCACAGGAAAAGCAAAGATTGATGCTAAGAATAAAAGCATTATTCTATTTCAGCTTGATATTCTGAAAAACAGAGTTGTAAAGTTACGCATTATAATAGATAAGCAAATTTCTGCACTTGCTGAGCTTTATTATAATAAAGCTATAACTTCGCTTCATGACAGCAGTAAAAATGCTGAGGCAAAGGAATACCTTGATAAATCAATCGTAATAAATCCTCTATATATTCCCTCTTTATATCAGCTTGCACATATCAGGTATGATGAGGGAAACCTGATCAAATCCTCAGAGCTAATGTTAACTATTCTGAACAAAACATATCCTGTTGCCAGCAATTATGACACAATTGTAAGGTTCGGAAACAGATTGTACGATAGTTTTATATATAAAGCAGAACAGCTTATTCAGGACGAAAAGTATAATGAAGCTGAAGATTTGCTGACAGGCGCATATAGGTTTTGTAATAATAATAAAATCATCAATTGCAGGGACAATCTGAGGAAGACAATGACCCGCACAAAATATGGCATGTTTGTATCTTACCTTAATGTTGCTGAAAGTGCTATCAATACTAAGCATCCTGAGATAGCTGAAAGCTTTATATTTTCTGCTCTCGCTTACAAAAGAAAAAATAGTGAGTATCTGAGCAGAAACAGGGATGCGGAAGATATGCTTGAACTGGTTATTGACAGCTACGTTAATTCAGCAGGAAGATCTATAGATAAAGGAAATTATACTGATGCAATGAAATATTTTGAGAAAGCTTCTGTGCTTTGTGATAGCTTGGGAAATGAGTCTTGTAACAGGAAAATAAAGAATTGTATTAATAGTATCAGAAATAATATTTATGAAGAATTTATTGCTAAAGCTGAAGAATATTTCAAAACGGGTAAGTCTAAATTTGCTGAGGATTTTATTAATAAGGCAAAGTCATATAAAAATGAAAATCTGAAAGAAATTAAAGATACTTCCCAGGCTGAGAATCTTATTAAGCAGATAAAATTTGTCCAATACAGAAAGCTTATAAATGAAGCAGAGTTTTATTATAAAGAAGGATATTATGAATATGCAATGAAAAATCTTGATGGTGCTGAGGAGCTTGAAGCAAAGTATAAGCTTGATAAATATGTTTTAGAAGACAGCCTGAGAATGAAAGTTGCCAAGCCTTTAATACATAAGATAATAGAGTCGGCTAATATTAAAATATGGGCTAATTCGATTGATGAGGTGCAGGATATATTCAATGTGTCTTTAAAAATGCAGGAAAAGAACCATCTGAAAAATGATTCTGAAGTAACCAAATGGATTAATATTTTGAATAACAAGTTACAAAAGAAAATTTGTGAGAATGCTCAGAATGATTATGATGTTTTGATGTTCAAAGCAAGCAGTAGTGTTATAATCAAAGATTTTATTCTTGCTGAGCAACAATATGATAATGCGATAAATCTCGCTAATAAAAATATTTCATGCAAACTAAATGCCACTATAGCTATTAGTAATAAGTCAAAGTATGTGCCTCCTGCAAATTATCAGAAACTGATTTTCGATTCGAGATATTTATATAATGCAGGAAATTATAGCAAATTTTTAACTGAGTATAATGCTGCAGAAAGTTATTTTTCATTGTTTAAAATCAGTGATTATGGTTTTAAGCACATCCCTTTATATGAATATATTATTCAGAAAGATGAGTTAAAGCTGTTATATGCAGGAGTTCAGTTTTATACTGACAACAGTGATTTTGAAAAGGCATTAAACCTTTTAAAATATTTAAAGGGTAAAAATTACTCATCAGGTCTTAGCAGAGACCTCCAGGAAAAGCTTGCTGTCAGCCTCGCAAAATATGACCGTTCTTCTAAAAAGAAAACCACAACTAAAGCCAATATCTCAGCCTATACATCCAATTCCAAATGGTTCAGATATTTCAATAAGAAATATAAATACGAATTAAAAAAATGATTTCCAATATAGGAGTATTCTCTAATTCCGGAAAATAATCATTCTTTAAGACTTTTTATAGTTCCTGTATCATGATAAAATATTGCTTTCTTAAGATTGACAGGTAAATGTGACACAATGCCAAACTGACTGATTGGCAAATTGGCTTCAGCTAACAGTGCATTACCTTTGTGTATTGAAATTTTTGCTGTTTCAGGAATCCTATAATAAAAGCCATTCTTTCTACGAGCAGGATTATCTATTTGCGATTGAAATTTGTTTAGCAACAATGTTTCATCACTCTTTTCAACAGTTATAGTAACTACTTCGCCATTTCCATTTGTATTTTTCAAAACACCTTCTTTAGGAGAAAAAACAAAAACAGAAGAGTCTTTTAAAAATTTATTCTTTACGGGAATGAAGGTAAATGAGTAATGAAGGAAAGAAGATGCAGTATCACCCTTAAACAAGGCAAGGTATTCTTGTTCCTGTTTGGCAAGCTGGCTTATCATATATTCCATAGTTTCTTTAGAATATACCGCTTCAGATATACCCGATAACAGATTATATTTGTCAGATTTAATTTTCATCAGATAATCGGCGCTTTCCTTAGCTTTTTGCTCAGAAGGTTTTTCCACAAATGTTTTTTTCAGAGTTTTCTTTTCGATTTGAATTGTGTCATTTGAAGTAATTTTTTCTACAATTGTATCAATTGTTTCACTCACATTGCCTTCAATTACTGATTGAATATCCTCATAATAATTAGGTAAGTTAACTTTATGTGCGCCCTGATTTAAAAAAGGATGTTTTGTTTTATCATGATAATTAATACTTTCAATTAATCCGTCTTTAGTAAAGTTAACAAGTAAAGCTTTGTGTTTCTTAACACAATGAGGAGTTTGGAGAAAATAGAAATGCCCCGGGTCACGCTGAGCCTGGTTACTGATACTAACATTTACGATTCCGTAATTAACTGAATTTTCTTTTATAGCGTTTTTCAATCCTAAGAGTTTTTCAGCATAATCTGCATATTGTCCTTTTAGTTTACGGTTTTGTTTAACAGTTATATCAACCTTTATAGCAGTTTGTGGCAAATTGTAATAAAATCCCTGCTTTTTAAAAAGCTTTTCTTTATTGCTGTCAGTAACATGTATTACATTATAGCTTGCACAACCTGTTAAAAGCCATATAAAACAGATGAGAGTTATATATTGGAACCTGAAAATTGAAAGCTGAAACTTAAAAATAACTAATCTATTCATTTCAATATTTTTTAGCAAAAGTATTAATAAGTTTTAAGAAATATAATATTAGGTCACAATTCTTTTAAGGTATTATGTTTAGACAGAATGAACAGACCTGTAAAAGTCAGGATTCCGTTGACAATTAACAGCTCAAATCCAAATACATAACCATTAAACAAAGCAATTGAGTTAAGGCTTAAGAAATAAGAAATAACAGGGGAAACAAGGCAAACAACAGGTACCCATTTATCCCTGGGTTTGAGTTTGGTAAATAATCCGAATGAATAAAGGCCAAGCAATGGACCATATGTATATCCTGCAATAGTAAACAGTTTTGCAATAACTGCTTGATTGTTTATTGCTTTGAAGATTATTATCACTGACAGAAGAACAAGAGCAACGGAAATGTGGACTATGTACCTTGTATTCCTTCTTTGTTTCTCAGATAAATGAGTTTTTTTATTTAATGATAAAAAATCATAGCAAACGCAGGTAGTTAAAGAGGTAAGAGCTCCATCAGCACTCGGATACGCGGCTGATATAAGCCCTATAACAAATACTATTCCAGCCAGGGGGCTTAAATAATTGAGAGCAATAGTAGGAAATAAATCATCAGTTGTTTGCGGAACAGCAATACCTTTGGTATTTGCGTAAAAATAAAGGACAGCACCCAGAGTTAAAAAAAGCAGGTTGACAGGAATAAGCAAAGAACTCATCCAGTACATATTTTTTTGAGAATCTTTAAGTGTTTTGCAACTGAGATTCTTTTGCATCATTTCCTGGTCAAGCCCGGTCATAACAATAGTAATAAAAACCCCACTAAGAAACTGCTTTACAATAAATCGTTTATCATGCCAGTCGGTAAATATCATTTTAGAATAGTCGCTTGCATAGACTTTTGAGAATAAATCAATAAAGCCGACATGCAGTTCTTTAGATATAAGAACAACGGAGAGAATTACAGCTAAAAGCATGAATGTTGTCTGAAGTGTGTCAGTCCATATAATTGTTTTTATACCGCCTTTGAAAGTATAAAGAATGATAAGCGAAATGAAGATAATTGTAGTAATTACAAAAGGAATGTCCCATTTATCAAAAACAAACAACTGTAGAACATTCACTACGAGAAACATTCGGAAAGATGCACCAATAATACGTGAAAGCAGAAAGAAGAATGCACCTGTCTTATACGACCAGAAGCCAAAACGCTGATCCAGATAAGTATAAATTGAAGTAAGATTAAGCCTGTAATACAAAGGCAGCAAAACACGGGCAATAATGAAATAACCAAGCAGATACCCGAAAGCTAACATCAGGTAAGAGAATTGAGTAGAGCCAACGTAACCAGGGATTGAGATAAATGTAACACCTGAAATAGAAGCACCAATCATTCCATAAGCAACCACATACCAGGGAGATGATTTATTGCCGATAAAGAATCCCGCATTATTTGCACGACGAGCAGTGAGCCACGAAACACAAAAAATCAGGACGGTATAACCTAAAAAACAATATAATATCAGTTGTGGAGACAAAAATAATTACGAATTACGATTTATAAAAATTAAAATAACAAAGCAAAAGTACTTTTAAATACATTTGTAAATTATTTGTTAAGTGTCAAATATTAACAACTATCAACTCATAACTTATAACTTAAAGAATATGGATACGAAATTAATAACAACAGCTTTTCAGATTGACGGTTACAGAATAATTGAGAATCTGGGAATAG
>CAZMDE010000213.1:0-5278 GCA_964564355.1 uncultured Bacteroidales bacterium
TTTATATTGTCTTGTTTTATCTAAGTGAACTAAGTGTCTTAGTGTTTATTTTTTTTACGACTTACTACTTTTTTTCTTGCATTCTCACCTAAATTGACGTATATTTGCAAATTATTTTATAAATATTATGTACGAGGAACTGTTATTAAAAATACATACTTTAGAATTTATTTTAATCAACCCTCTGCAAATATTTACCCACAATTTTGATTGATATTCCACTGCTAGTCCATTGATAGTTCATTGGTAGTTCATTGATAGTCCATCGGTAGTCCCCGGTTCAATCCTATATCAATTCAACAGCAATCCTACATCCCTGCAAGCCTCCAAATACCCTACTATACTTAATTTATCTGATTTTAAATTGCTTCCAGATTTTATCTTCAGGAGGGTCGGCAGTTATTTCTATTTTTTCTTTGGAAACAGGATGTACGAAATCAATTTTCCTTGAATGCAGGCAGATTGAACCATCTGTATTAGGTCTTGGGAAACCGTATTTTAAATCACCTTTTATTGGACTACCTATATTAGCAAGCTGAACCCTGATTTGGTGATGTCTTCCTGTGTAAAGCTTAACTTCCAGCAAATAGTAATTATCACTCTTTCCAATAACTTTATATTCAAGCTCTGCTTTATCAGCCTTTGCAGTATTTTCATTAACTACATAAGACTTGTTTTGTGCTTCATTTTTCTTAAGATAATCAATAAGGTAATCGCTATCCTTGTCCGGCTTATTTTTCACTATTGCCCAATAGGTTTTATTTATATCCTTTTCTTTGAACATAGTGCTCAAACGGGTAAGAGCCTTGCTTGTTTTGGCAAATACTACTATGCCTGAAACAGGCCTGTCAAGACGATGCACAACCCCTATAAATGCCTCTCCGGGCTTGTTATACTTAACTTTCAGATACTCCTTTATCATCTCTCCCAAAGGCTTATCTCCAGTTTTATCCCCCTGTACTATATCCGAAGGTCTTTTATTGACAATGATAATATGATTATCCTCAAAAAGAATATTTGGTGTAGTCATAACTTAATATGAAGTAACATAAATTTCTACCCTGCGATTTTGCTGGTTTTCATGAGGTGATACAGCTTCAGGAAACAGCATTTTAGTGCTGCCATATCCATTATAAGTGAGCCTGTCGGCAGAAATCCTGTTTTTCACAAGATAATCATAAACAGCTTTTGCCCTGTCTTCTGACAATTGCCAGTTAAATTCATCCTGGGATTTTGTGGACTTGCCATAAGCTATGGGCCAGTTGACATGCCCCTGAATTTCAATATTAACATTTAGGTTCATATTCATAAACCGCAGCAAATGCTGAAGAGCCGGAGTGGAAGAAGGCAGAAACTTATTGAGATTACCGAAAAAGTATATATTTTCTATCATAAAGTTTTTGCCTACATCTATCTTTTCAAGCTTTACAATCTCATTAATTTTACTTTGCCCTTTCGGAAAGACTATTTCCTTTGTATAATTGAGATATCCCCGTGAAGCAATTTGTAAAAAATAAGTCTGACGATTATCAAGGACCATTTTACAAGTACTGACTGAATCGAAATGAAATTCAGGGTTTTTGCTGAATTTAGCATTTGACAGGAAAATATCTGCAAATGCATTTACCGGTTCATCAGTATCTTTATCAGTTATACTGACATTCAGCGTACCTGAATAGATATCCTGAGGAACTTCACAATCATTATAATGAAGCTTTAAAGTATGCCCTTTCCCGTTATTACTGACATTGTCAACTACAAGGTATAATACCTCTCCTTCAGTTACATTAAGTGCATTACTGAATTGACGACCAGGACCTGAATGAACATATGTGGCATTAGAATCTTTTGATAAGCCGGTTATACTGTTTATGCCGACAGCATTTCGCGATATATTAGACCTTACAGGAATTATCTTTTTAGTCTTAACATCAATGCAGAAGTTTGAGTCTGTATATTTAAAAAGTATAAAATCATAGTCATTTTTTATGTCTTCCGGAATTATTTCAAATGTCAGAATACAAGTTTGAGGAACAGTGAATTTATACCAAACAGTATTATGCTCTTTTTCAAAATAGTATTTATTTGCTTTATCTGCAGTAATTTCCATTATATTACCATACCCTTTAGGTGCATTCGAAGGACCATAGATTGTATCCTCCAACACAATAGCATGGATGCAGTCAGCATTTTCTTTTGATATATTGTTATATTGCCCCTGCGAAAAGACGTTTAGAGCAGTAAGGACTGATAATAATAGTAAGGCGATTTTGATTTTATACATATTCACAATAACACACAAAATTAATGAATATTTCTATATGATGATATTTGCTGATTATTAAAGCACTTCTGCAACTACAAAAACACTTCCGCCAATAAAAACAAGGTCGTCTTTATCTGCATTTTGTTTAGCACATAGAAATGCATCTTTAACTGATGGATAGGCTTGTCCTTTTAAACCTGCCTGTTTTGCTTTTTCTGAAAGTATATCCTCGTCAAGCCCTCTGGGAATATCAGCTTTACAGAAATAATATATTGCATCTTTTGGCAATAGCTTTAAAATTTTATCTGCATCCTTGTCATTTACCATTCCAAATACGAAATGTAATTTATTATGAGGAGTATTTTTGATTTGCTCAACAACCATTTTAATTCCTGCTTCATTATGACCAACATCACAAATTGTAAGTGGGGATTTTGATAATATCTGCCATCTGCCTATCAATCCTGTTGACTTAACAACATCATTAACGCCTTTCTTTATATCATCTTTAGAAATGTTATAACCTGTCTTATTAAGAATTTCAATTGTTTGTATTACTGTGATTACATTCTTTTTCTGATAAATTCCTTTAAGAGGAAGAGAGAGAGAGTTTATGAAAACCTTATCTTTACTATATATATCAATTAGCAAATCTTCTTTCCGAACTCCGAGCTCCGAACTCCGAACTTCATAATTTGAATCTGCAAAATATATGGGAGCTCTCAATTCATTAGCTTTATCAATAAAAACAGCACTGATTTCATTTTGTGTCTCACCTATAACTACAGGTGTTGTAGGTTTTATAATACCTGCCTTTTCAAATGCTATCTTCTGCAATGAATCACCGAGAAACTGAGTATGGTCAAAGCTTATATTTGTAATTATGGACAGCAAAGGATTAATAATATTTGTAGAATCGAGACGACCTCCCAGACCTGTTTCAATCACAGCAATATCTACTTTTTCATCAGCAAAATATCTGAATGCCAAACCAACAGTCATTTCAAAGAAAGATAATCCGGTTTTGTCAAATTCCTTTTTGTATTTGCTGATAAATGATGCTGTATAGCCCTTAGGTATAAGCTTGCCATTTATCTTTATTCTTTCACGAAAGTCTTTCAGATGGGGAGAAGTATAAAGACCAACTTTAAAACCTTTGGTTTGTAATACAGAAGCAAGCATATGCGAAACTGAGCCTTTTCCGTTTGTACCTGCAATATGAATGGACTTGAAACTATTCTGCGGGTTATTCAGCAGTTTGCATAATTGAATTGTATTAACCAGGTCAGCTTTGTATGCTGCAGGACCAATCCTGTAATACATAGGAAACTTATTGAAAAGGTATTCAAGTGTCTGGCTATAGTTCATTCGTTAACTAGTTCATTAGTTCAGATTAGCTAAGAGCGATGAGTGATGAGAGAAGAGTGAAAATAATGAGTAATTAAACTTTAGCACATGAGCACATGAGCACGTTAGACTAATGTTTAAAAACATAGGTAATTGTTCCGGTTTGTTCTTCTTTAGCATTTGGGCTTGAATCGAATTTTGATTCAGAGGCAAGCTTTTCAGCTATTTTTACTAATTTAGAATTGGTAGTGCTTGTACCTTTTTCACCTGCCATAACCCTGACAACATCCCCTTTCCTGTCAACCCATATTTTTACAACAACTATTTCCTGCTGCTCCAGAATTATTTTCGGAGGCGGGGGCAGGTATCTGTGTTTACGTCCTGATAGTGAATAGTTAATTCCTTTCAGAGTTCCAGTTCCCGGTCCGCTGCCTGAGCCAATACCAGTACCATTTCCTGTGCCGGAACCTCCTCCTGTTCCTCCACCTGAGCCGCCATCTCCTGTGTGGTTTTTAGAATACATGTTTCCTGTCGGGCTTCCCTGGTCACCCGGTTTGCCGGTTTCACCTTCGCTGGCACCTTTAGGTTTCTTCTTATATAAAGCAAGCGGATTTGCTACAGGGTCATTTATTTGTATATGTGTGGTTTGTTTTACTTCTTCTTCCTGGACTATTTCTTTCTTATTCTTTTTCTTACTGATATTTGTTTTAATAGCCGGGGCTTCTTCTGTCTCCTGTGTCAGGATTTCTTCTTCTTTACCTCCTTTAGAGGCTTTGCTTGCCTGTTGATTCTCAATTTTTAAATCAATAGGAATATATTGCTCAGGCTGAACATTTCCCATTCCATTTGCAGAAGTTCCGAAGTTAACTTCCAATCCGCCCCCACCTCCCAATGACTCATAGGGAGGAATAGGTGTGCGAAAAACCAATAGGAAAAACAATAGCAGCAGCAGTCCGTGAAAAATAACTGTCAGAGCAATTGCAAGAGGTTTATTGGTATTTTCAGTATCCTGTACCATTTACTTTTTTGTAATCTCAGTATTTTTATTAAGCTGAGTTGCCAAAACCATTCTTATTTGATTTTTTGCACCTACCTGAAGTACATCAACTATATCCTGAACTGTTAAAGTATTGTCCATTCTTAAAACTATCGTGGGATCTTTTACATTTTTAACAGCTGACAATATTTCAGCATCAAGATTTATAAATTCTATTTCTTTTACTATGTTTTTCCTTTCTGCTTCCGAATAATACCTTAGTAAATATTTTTTATCCTTTGTTACATATAAAGCATACTGTTGCTTTGATATAGTTTGAGAAGTAGTTGACCTTGGAAGAAATATCTTAACAACAGACGGATTTACAAGAGTAGAAACAATCAGAAAGAAGAAAAACAAGAAAAACATAATATCATTCAGCGAGCCTGTGTAGACTTCAGCCGAATATGATGATCTTCTTTTTAAATTCATAATTAAACTATTTAATTCAACATTTAACCTTCAATATTTCTCTTACGCTTTTTGTTGTAAGAGATCAAGGAAATCAAGTGCATTATTTTCCATTTTGAAAATAACCTTGTCCAATAAAATATTCAGATAATGAAACCCTGTATATGCCAAAACACCTACTATCAATCCAGAAGCGCTTGATATCATTTTAATATACA
>CAZMDE010000214.1:0-5257 GCA_964564355.1 uncultured Bacteroidales bacterium
TACATCAATCAAAACCTAACAGGTTTTCAAAACCTGTTAGGTCTAATAATATTCCTAATCAATGAAAAAAGATAAATCAAAAGCTATTGCAATCCCCCGCCAAAAGGCAAAAGAGTTGTTGAAAAAGAAAACTATAAAAACAGGTTTACAACTTTCAGAAGCCGAGGCGCTGGAATTCAACAGGAAAATCCTGAATACTTCATCGATTGGCATCCTGACCTACAGGAAGTCAGGGCAGTGTGTATCGGCTAACACGGCTGCAGCCAGGCTTGTGGGGTGCACAGTAAAGCAGCTTCTGACACAAAACTTTCACAAAATTCAATCATGGAAGAAATCAGGGGCGTATCAGATGGCAATCAGAGCATTGGAGACTGGTACCGAACAATTGTATGATTGTCATTTTGTGACAACGTTTGGAAAAGATGTATGGATTAACTTTAGCTTCTCGTCGTTCGATTCCGCAGGCGAAAAACATCTTCTGGTATTCTCATCTGACATCACCGGGCGTAAGAAGGCAGAAGAGGCTTTGCAGGCATCTAAGGATTATCTTGAAAAAATCATTAACTCAGTAGCTTTGCCTATCTTCGTTAAAGATGATAAACATAAATTTTGTCTTGTAAATGAAGCGTTATGTTCACTTCTTAACTTGCCAATAGACAAAATCATTGGCACAACAGGTTCTGGATACTTAAAGGAAGAACAATTTAAGGTATTCATTGCTAAAGACCAGGAAGTGTTTCTTACAGGTCTGGAAAATATTAACGAAGAATCTCTTTCAGACCCGACTGGTAAGATTAGGTCTTATGTAACAAGGAAAACATTATATACTGACTATAAGGGAAATAAATTTCTGGTTGGGGTTTCTTATGACCTCACAGAACGTAAACAGGCGGAGAAAGAATTAAAAAAACTGAATAAACAATTAGAACGGTATTATATACATCAGGAAGAACGAAAAGAAAATGAAAAGAAAATTATTTCAAGAGAAATTCATGACGAATTAGGTCAAATGTTAACAGCATTAAAAATTGATTTAGGCTGGACCAAAGATAATCTCAGTAATAAAACTGAAGCCAAAAAAAGAATAAAAGAGATGACTGATATTGTGGATGAAACAATAAAAACAGTTCAAAGAATTTCTTTCGACTTACGCCCCGATATATTGGATGATTTGGGTTTAGTTCCTACAATGGAATGGTACTGCCAGGAATTTGAGAAAAGAACCGGTATAAAATGCCACTTTAGAACAGAACATATTCAATTCACCGAAGAGAAAAAAAATCTTGCATTATATCGCATACTACAGGAAGCGCTTACAAATGTAGCCCGTCATGCAAAAGCAAAAAATGTTAGTGTAAATTTTCACATGGCAGAAGATTCGGTTATTCTGGAAATTATTGACGATGGAATAGATGTGAAACAGGAGAAAATTAATGCCTCTGATTCTCTTGGGTTGATTGGTATCCGGGAGAGAGTGAAGCTTTTCAACGGCAGCTTTGATATAAAATCTACACCAAATAAAGGAAGCAAATTAACAATTATTATACCATTTTAACCTGTAAGCATTATTTATTAACTTTGAGAACTAAATATTGAACGCAGAAGACGCTGATTATATATGATTAATTAAGATTTTAAACACTAAGACACTAAGAACACTAAGTAACACTAAGATATAATACGATGAAAGTACTGATAGTAGATGATCACCAGGTTGTAAGGGAAGGAGTGAAACAAATAGTAAAAAAAGTGTCTTCAATTTCGATGATTGAAGAGGCAGAAAATGGTCATGAAGCTATTAATAAAATAAAACAAACAAAATATGATTTGGTCATCCTTGATATTTCCATGCCCGATAAAAGCGGTCTTGATATACTTAAAACGATAAAAGAAAAGGCACATATTTTAATTCTAAGCATTCACCCGATGGAGCATTATGCAATCCAGGCTTTGAAATTAGGTGCTTCGGGTTATTTATGTAAAAACAGTGTTTATGATGAACTTGCGACTGCTATAAAAACAATCTTAGCAGGCGGAAAATATATCTCACCGGCATTGGCAGAAAAAATTGTCTTTGGTAATAAAAACGGTTTCAATTTACCCTTACATGAGAAACTGTCTGAAAGGGAATTTCAAATAATGTGCATGCTGGCAAAAGGGAAATCAGTCAAAGAAATTGCCACTGAGCTATTTATCAGCGATAAGACAGTCAGCACGCACCGAACAAGAATTCTCAAGAAAATGGGGTTAGAAAAAAATGCCGACCTGATAAGGTATGCGATAAAGAATAATCTGATAGAATAAATTAGTTTTAAGTATTAAGTGTTAAGTGTTAAGTTTTAAGTTTTTTTCTATATTTTGCGTTAAGAAATTTTGTATATTTGCAAAAAAAACAAATGACTGTGACAACTAATTTATATACTATTAAAGTTATTCTTCGTAAGATATAATATTTTTAAATAATCTGTATGAAACAAGTTTCTATATCTCTGAATCCGGAGGTTGCCAAAGCTTATCAACAAGCAACGATAGAAGAACGCCAAAAAGTGAATTATATCATAAACAGTTGGCTTAAAAACATTTTTTACAGAGAAAAAGACAACAAGCAAAAACTTTTTGAAACGATGGACCAGATTGGAAAAATTGCTGAAGCCAACGGACTTACACCTGAAATACTCAACGAGATACTTAACGAAATAAAGCATGAAAAGCGCTAATCGCTTTGTTGTTGATGCAAATATATTAATAAGCGCAATGCTTTTCCGCAGTTCAGTACCAGCTCTTGCTCTAAAAAAAGCATTTGCTGTTGGAACAGTAGTAGTTTCAAAGGAATGTGCAGACGAGCTAACACAGGTAGTGCTTAATGAAAAGTTTGAAAGATATGTTCCTTTTTCACTTCGGCAGACATTTTTATTGGATTTTGAAGATGCCGCAATATTTGTAAATGTAAGAAGTAAAATTACTGTATGTCGCGATCCAAAAGATAATAAATATCTTTCACTTGCAGTGTCGGCAAAAGCAACAACCATCATTTCAGGCGATAATGACCTGCTTATATTAAATCCCTTTAAAAATATTTCCATTATCACTCCTGCTGAGTTTCTTAAAATATTCTGATACTTATACATTACTCTTTATTTTGTAATCCTTATATGTATTAGCTATTTATAGCATCCTGACGACCTGATGTCAGTCGTCCCCCTATATTAAAATCAGCATTTCCCCTACAAACAAATAAGTAAATCCCCCATAGCTTATTTCGTTTGGATAAGTTAAATTTGTATTTTTTGGTTTCAATAATTTTTTTAGAGCAAAGAATAAATTGAAAATCTATATCAAATACATGGTTTCGATTCGCTGCAAAATGGTGGTGAAGGCTGAATTGGATAAGCTCGGAATAATTTATGGAGCTGTGGATTTAGGTGAAGTTGAAATCAAAGGGAATATTCCGGATGAAAAATTAGCTCAACTGAGAATGAATTTATTTAAATCAAAACTTGAGCTGATGGATTGTAAAAAAGCCATTCTGATAGAAAAAATAAAAAACGTTATTGTTGAGATGATACATTATGCAGACGAGCTTCCTGAAATAAAAAAGTCAGTTTATATCAGTGAGAAACTCAAACATGATTACACCTACCTTGCGAATATTTTTTCTGAAGTAACAGGCATCACAATTGAACAATATATAATTATCCACAAAATAGAACATGTAAAAGAATTGCTTTTATATAATGAACTCAATCTGACTGAAATATCCTACAGGCTTAATTACAGCAGTGTTTCTCATTTATCGAAGCAATTCAAAAAAATCACAGGGCTAACGCCTACCTTCTACAAGCAGCTCAAGCATAAAAGAAGGACTTCGCTTGAAAATGTGTGAATTAGGGTTTATACCTGATAAAAAACAGTTTGTTTTAAAACAAAATTATTACACAGAGTTTATTCGCAATATTAAACTATTATTAAGGAGCTCATGAGATAAATGTTCACAGAGAATCACAGAGTTTATTCGCATTATTTTATTATTATTAATGTGCTCATGAAATAGATGTTCACAGAGAAAAAAATAAAAAATTAAATAAAAGCCTTATTTGGTATAATCTCTAATAGTTTTAAGTTTTTTACTACATTTAGAGTAATAAATTTTTGTATATTTGCATTATATTTAATCTTTATGTTATGACACTAATTATAGAAACCACTAATGATGCAAATGCAAAGATGCTTGCGGCAATGCTTAGAAATCTTAATTTTGTTAAAGCGGTTACTCTCAAAACCCAAAAGAACAATAAGCCTAACCCCTCTCTTGAGAAGCAAAAACCTTTGACAGCAAAAGACTGGATTCTACCCGGGAGACCTGCCACTGATGAAGAAATTGAGCAAATGCTTAATGAATGCGAACAAGAGTATGCTATTTCTGCTGAAGACTCAAAAAAAAATAATGTAAAAAGATTTAAGGCATGGCAGAAGAGAACCTAAATTTCCTTTATGCAAGTATAAAATGTTTGCAAAACGACAACTATACTGCGCCGTGTTTGAGCATGACTATGTTTTTGTTTATAAAATTGTTCATACCCACCTTGTTATATATAATATTGTTCATTGCAGCCGTATTCATTAATTAGTTTTAAGTATTAAGTATTAAGTATTAAGTATTAAGTTTTAAGTGTTAAGTATTAAGTATTAAGTATTAAGTATTAAGTTTTTCTTTCATCAAATGTGTGAATTATACCATTCTTTTCAAGAATAGTATAACGCTTAGCTGAATAAAGGGTCATATATTTGCAACATATTTTCATAATAATTTAAGGTTTAATAAAAAGACATGTCATCCTTTATACCCGGGATGACATGTTTGTTTTTATTTGAAAATGTGTGAATTATACCATTCTTTTCAAGAATTGTATAACGCTTATCTGAATTAAGGGTTTTACCTTTGTTTTATATTTTCATAAATAATTTAAGTTTTAGTAATAAGACATGTCATCCCGAAAACAGGGATGACATGTTTGTCTGAATATTAAATAATAAGAGTATGAAAAATAAATTAAATGAAGTAATTGAATTAGAAAAAGAAATTGAAGAATATTATCTGTTAATTAGAAAAGGAATTGATGTTTCTAATAATAACAGGAGGATTGAAGATAATTTAAAAGAAAAATACAAATATTATTATGCAGCAAATATTAGTTCTTAGTTTTAAGTTTTAAGTTTTAAGTTTTAAGTATTAAGTATTAAGTTTTAAGTTTTAAGT
>CAZMDE010000215.1:0-5255 GCA_964564355.1 uncultured Bacteroidales bacterium
CAGCAACTGGCTCAGCATGATGTATCCCCGCCTTTTCCTTGCCAAAAACCTACTCCGTGATGATGGTGTAATATTTGTTCATATTGACGATAACGAAGTACACAACTTACGCCTGCTTATGAATGAGATTTTTGGTGAGGAAAATTTTATTGCTCAAATAGTTTGGGAAAAAAGATATGGAAGAAGTAATGATGTAAAATTATTTTCTTCCGTGACTGATTATATTATTTTATATCGCAAAACTGAAAAACTTAATATTATCAGAGAACCAAGGGAAGAATCTAATAATGAAATTTACTCAAACCCAGATAATGATCCTCGTGGTGTATGGACAAGTGTATCATTTGTAAGCCAAAGAACAAAAGAAGAAAGACCAAATCTTTCATATAAAAATAAAAATCCAATTACATTAGAAGAAAATGAGCATCCAGTTAATTCTTGGAAATATAGTATTGATAAATATAATGAATATCAGAAAGAAAATAGATTTTATTGGGGTAAAGATGGCAAACAAAAATTTCCAAGAATTAAAAGATTTCTATCAGAATTATCAGAAGGTTTAGTACCTGTGAATCTTTGGAAACATCAAGAAGTAGGGACAGGTGAAGTAGGTACTAGAGAAGTTGATGCTTTATTAGGAAAAGAAGTATTCACATATCCAAAACCTACTAGTTTATTAAAGAAAATCTTAAAAATTGGTTCTTACAATGATTCTATAATTATGGACTTTTTTGGTGGTTCTGGATCATTAGCTCAAGCAGTTATAGAGTTGAATATTGAAGATGGAGGAAACAGAAAATTTATTTTAGTTCAATTACCTGAATTATGTGACGAATCGACTGAAGCATTTAAAGCAGGATATAAAACAATTGCAGATTTATCAAAGGATAGAATAAGAAAATTTATTAAAAAAATAGAAAAAGAACAACTTGCAAAGGAAGACTTAGCTGAAAAAATGCAAGTTAATCCCAGTCAATTATCAATTGATGTTGGTGAGCATTCTATAGGTTGGGCAACTATTAAAAACGATAATATTATTAATGCAGGTGCGATTCTTAACCCGAAATTACCTTCTAACACAGATCAACTATCAACTATTAACGATTTAGGTTTCAAGGTTTTCAAGCTTTCTCCATCAAACTTCAAAATCTGGCGTAGTAGCGAAATTACAGAAGATAACCTCGAAACCCAGTTGGATGCATTCACCGACCCCGTAAAACCCGACAGCAACAAACAAAACATGCTCTACGAACTCATGCTCAAAGCCGGCTACGAATTAACATCAAATGTTTCACATTTTAAAAATGTGAAACATTTAGAAGAAGGCAGTTATTATTTAATCAATGATGGAGAGTTGATAATCGCCTTAGATAAGATGAATCCAAAACTCATCGAACAAATCATAGCTTCAAAACCCAAAAAAGTCATAACTTTGGACAACCTTTTCACAAACAACGACCAGCTAAAAACCAATACAGTTCTGCAAATGAGGGATGCAGATATAGATTTTAAAACGATTTAAAAGACAAAAAGATATGTTATCAATTGAAGTAATAAAAGCATTAATGAAAGATTTGGAATCTGACAGAGTAGAAAGAACTACTTCATTCAGAGAAGATAAATTAGGTCCTGCTGTTTGTGCATTTTCTAATGATTTTCCTAATCATAAAATGCCTGGATATATTTTGCTTGGAGTAAACGATGATGGTAGTGTAAACGGAATGACAATAGGAGATGAAGAATTAAAAAAAATTGGTAATATCAAATCAAATGGAAATGTATTGCCTCAACCATCATTAGTAGTAAGCCCGGTTTATAAGATGGACAGTGGCGATGTTGTAGTTGTTGAAGTTCAACCTTCATCATATCCACCTGTTCGTTATGATGGCAGATGCTGGATTAGAATTGGACCCAGAAAAAGTAAAGCTACAATAGAAGAAGAAAGAATGTTAACTGAAAGAAGAAGTTCCATGTCAAAAACATTTGACACTAATCCATGTATTGGTTCATCTCTTAGTGATTTGAATACAGATTTATTTAAAACATTTTATTTACCCAAAGCAATAGATGCAGAAACCTTAGAGCAAAACAACAGGGATATAAAACAGCAATTGGCTTCATTGCGTTTTTATGATTTAGTTCACGATTGTCCTACGAATGCCGGTATATTACTATTTGCCGAACGCCCAACGCACTTTATACCCGGCGCATACATTCAGTATGTTAAAATTCCTTCTAAAGAAATAATACCCGGAATTGAATTTGAAAAAGAGTTTAAGAAATGTCTTTGCCTTGATTTGTTGAATATAGATGAGTTTATGCAAACTGTGATTATCAATAAAAGTTTGATACAAAAACCCAACAGTATGCAAGAGCAGATTATTTATAATTATCCGCTTTGGGCTATCAGGGAGTTAATTTTCAATGCCATTATTCATCGTAACTATGAATCAAATGCACCAATTTTAATTTATGAATTTACTGATAGAATTGAGATAAAAAATCCAGGTTATTTATTTGGGCAGGTTACTCAATTGAATTTTCCAAATTTAAGCGATTACCGAAACATTGAAATTGCAGAAGCTCTAAAAACATTGGGATATATTAATAAATTTAATTTTGGAATAAACACAGCAATAAAGTATTTGAGAGATAATAATAATCCCGACCCTGTATTTGATTTGTCATTAATTACAGCAATGAAAGTAACCATATCAATAAGTAAAAGCTGGAAGCACCAATGATCCTCCACTTCGACAGCAAACAGGAATTCCAGCTTGACGCAATAAAAGCTATTACAGACATATTTGAAGGTCAGCCTTTGAGTGGTAGTGATTTTGAAATTTCTCTCAAAGTTTCCGGTTCTTTGTATTCTGAAAATGGTTTCGGCAACAAGCTTACTCTTTCAGAAGAACAGATTTGGGAGAATGTGTTAGGGATTCAGAAAAGTAATGAGATTAAAAAGGCACTCGTTGCAAACGAGCGCCAGCAAATAGCTTTGGAGGGAATGAATTTCTCAATCGAAATGGAAACTGGCACTGGCAAGACTTATGTTTACCTCAGAACAATCTATGAACTAAATAAACTTTATGGTTTCAAAAAGTTTGTTATTGTAGTTCCTTCTGTTGCTATTCGTGAAGGTGTGCTAAAAAACCTGCAAATCACTCATGAACATTTTCAGAAACTATACGATAAAGTACAAATCAACTTTGATGTTTACGACAGCAAAAAGGTTTCTAATCTAAGGGGATTTGCTTCAAATAATGCTATTCAGATTTTAGTATTGAATATCGATTCTTTCGCTAAGGATAGCAATATCATCAATAATCCAAATGATAAGCTTACAGGCAAAAAACCGGTTGAATTCATTCAAAGCATTAACCCCATTGTGATTGTTGATGAACCTCAGAATATGGAAACCAATATTCGTAAAAAAGCAATTGAAAATCTGAATCCTCTTTGCACTCTTCGCTATTCTGCTACTCATACCAATCTTTACAACCTCATGTATTCTTTAAACCCTGTAAAGGCTTATGATTTAGGTTTGGTTAAGCAAATTGAGGTAGATTCCGTGTTTAGCGAGAATGCGATGAACGAAGCATTTATTCAGCTTGAAAGTATTAATGCAGCTAAAACAAAGATAACTGCTAAAATTAAGATTGATTGCAACACAGATAAAGGTATTATTAAAAAATCTGTTTCTGTTAAATCAGGCGATGATATTTATAAGCTAAGCAATGAAAGAGAAATTTATAAGGATGGTTTTATAATTGATGAAATTGATGCTGGTAATAATTGCATTTCTCTCACAAACGGCTTAATGCTTACAATAGGCGAAACCCGTGGGGGTATGAATGATGAAGTTATGAAATTCATGCTGCGTAAAACTGTTGAAGAACATTTCAAAAAAGAAAAAGCATATAAAGACAAACGTATTAAAGTATTGTCTTTGTTTTTTATTGATAAGGTTAAAAATTACAGGGAATACGATGCAAACGGAAACCCTGTGCAGGGTAAGTTTGCTCAGTGGTTTGAAGAAATATATAAGCATGAAAACTCAAAACCTGCTTTTAAAGACCTGATGCCATATCAAACGGAAGATGTCCATAATGGCTATTTCTCTCAGGATAGTAAAGGCAGGGTGAAAGACACAAAAGGTGAATCTGATGCAGATGATGACACTTATAAGCTGATAATGCAGGATAAAGAAAAGCTGCTTGACATTAATACCCCGCTCAGATTTATTTTCAGCCATTCTGCTCTCCGCGAAGGTTGGGACAATCCTAATGTTTTTCAGATTTGTACTTTAAATGAAACAAAATCTGAAATTAAAAAACGTCAGGAAATTGGCAGGGGACTGCGTCTATCAGTTAATCAGGATGGTCAAAGGATATTTGAAAGAAATATTAATAAGTTAACAGTAATTGCAAATGAATCTTATGATGATTTTGCTAAAGCTCTGCAACAGGAAATTGAGCATGATTGCGGTGTTAGCTTTACCGGCAGAATCAAAAATAAAGGTGATAAAAAGAAAGTTAACCTAAGAAAAGGTTTTGAAGTTGACCCTAAGTTCCTGCAGATTTGGGAGAAAATAAAATTTAAAACCAAATATAATGTTGAATACAAAACTGATGAACTAATCACTTTCGCTGCAAAGGCTGTGAAAGATATGCCCATTACCAAAAAGCCAGCAATTAAATCTACTAAGAAAAAAGTAATTATTACTAATGAAGGTGTTAGTGGTGAATTAGTAAGTGATAGTGGAAATGACAGCTATGGTCTGAATTTTGAAATACCTGACATGCTTGCATATATTCAGTCTAAAACGGAATTAACAAGAACTACAATTTTAGAAATATTGAAAAAATCCGGCAGGCTTAAGGAGCTTCTGTTGAATCCTCAGTTATTTATGGATAATGCTGTTTTGGCTATCCGTACAACTTTACATGAGCTGATGATTGACGGTATCAAATATGAAAAGCTACCAAAGGAATATGACTGGGCTTATGAAATGAAATTAAACGGTTATGATGAATTGGAAATTTACATTGATAATTTCACTCATACTATCAAAACCCCTGACAAAACTATTTATGAAAATTATATCCCCCTGGATTCAGGCGTGGAAACTCAATTCGCAAAAGATTGTGAATCAAGTGAAAATATAGAATTTTATTTCAAACTTCCTTTCTGGTTCAAAATTATACCATTACTGTTTATAAATTAGCCCAATAATGTTAATAACTATTTTTTTA
>CAZMDE010000216.1:0-5204 GCA_964564355.1 uncultured Bacteroidales bacterium
CAATGGATGTAATAAGAAAGTTGGGAATGAAGGTTGAAGGGTTTACAGGGTATCCTTATGACGATACAAGCGGGGCTGCAGGATATGTTTCCGGTAAACAAATTTCAATTGAGGATAGTGCCAGCTATGCAGACCCAGGTTATATTGATGTAAACGTTATAAAAAACAAGTATCAGTTTGATAGATGGGGAGATTTATATTGGACTGGTCCAAATAATGGTGCTACACTCGATATGGAGGATCTAAGAGGATGGCTTAGAATCGATGGTTTGCATAGCCGAAGACCACTTGGCGAAATTGGGGCTAAAAATTATCAATTGTTTTTATCAAAAGCATTTGGAAATATATCAATGTTAAATAGTGCTTGGGGAACAAATTTTGTTGGGTTTAATGATGTTTTACCAGAAAAAGATGCGAAAAAATCAAGTAGCGCATATGAGCTTTATGATTATTCTTTTCCAAATAAAATATTTAGCGAATGGAAAAAACCAATTCTTTCTCTTGATATATACCGCACTATCGAGAGAGCTACTGAGTATAAGGAAATCTTAAATCGTTCCGCCTCGTTTATGCCAAATGCTAAATATACAGTAAGAACTGAAAGTTCACAGTGGGTAGTCCCAGGAATTAATCCTAATACTACCAATCCACGTTATCGTCAAGCATATTATTTGCAGCGTCGTGGTGCATTGATTCCTGAAATAATGGCAGCGTCAGGAACATTGTATGGTTATTCTGATTACGTGATTTGTTATTATACACCATCTGAAGTATATGAGCTTACAAAAAAATCTGTAGATTCAGGATTAATACCTATTCATATTCCATATCCTAATCGTTCGAGAGATACCGTTATAAATGAGCTTGTAGGAGAAAATTATAAAACGAATTACAATTTAAAATCTGGTCAGAAAGCCGTTATGGTTAATAGCTTAAATTCATTGTTTGGATTTATGAAGGCAACATATGAAGCGGGCGGGGTTGCTGGAGTAATGTGGCAAGATTATGCAACAGATGGTTGTGTTGGCGTTACTCAAATAAGAGAATTAAAGTTTTTTAATCAAAAGATGAGAGAAGCTTTAGAAACACCTGAAGGAAAAGCATGGCAAAAAAATGATAATTTAGATAGAAGCTGGACACTAAAATCTAAAGGAACATGGAGCTATCAGCAAGAATATCTAGATGCCATAATTAGCAAGGTTAAAGCTTCAAGAAAGCCGAATCAAATTCCGAGTTGAGTTCTAATGTTGAAAGGATGGCAAATCAATGGTAGGTACAATAAAGAGAATTTTATTTAATATTGTAACAATAGCAGTCGTAACACTATTGATATTTATTCAAAGCCTTTCTTTTGTAGTAATCACCAAAGCAGCAGACCTTAAGAAAGAAATATGGGAATATATAGGCTATGGTGAGTATTGTGAAAGGGTTTCTAAGGAATACAAGAGTTATAATGGTAAGCCAATAGAACCCCAACTATTAGACAGTACGGATGGCAATGATGAGACGATGCTTTATAAATTCAATGCTATAGAAGCAGGGCTATATAATATCAAAATCACATATAGTTCAAATTCCAACGAAGAAACGTTTGGGGAAATATCCCTTAGATTAGATGGCGAAATACCGTTTAAGGAAGCGTCATCGATTGTATTCAGTAAAGCTTGGAAAGATAGTTCTTATAATGAAGTTGACAATGTAGGTAACCAAATTAAAGCGGAACAAGTAGAAATTAAAAGAACACTTGTTGATTATTGCAAGGATAGCAGTGGTATTTCTAATACTCCTCTCTTATTTGCGATAAAAAAAGGCGATCATTTATTGCAACTTGAGATAGTAGAAAAAAGAATTAGAATTGAAAAAATTGAAATTGTACAAGCTGATAACATAAATAGTTATTCTGATTACATAAATACTAACGAAAATTCAAGCATTTCTGAAAAAAGAAGCATTATACAATGTGAGGAAATATATGAAAAAAGTGAAACAACAATCTTTCCATCCTGTGATAGAGGTTCTGCTACGGTTGAGCCTGTTGCAACCGATAAAATAAAATTCAACTATCTTTCAGGCAAACAATTTTCAAAATTAGGACAATGGGTTGTTTGGAAAATTAATGTACCGGAAGATGGAGTATATTCACTTTCTTTTAAGTATAGACAAACGGAAAAAGATGGCGGTTTTTCGGTTAAAAAATTATTTATTGGTCGAGATATAAATAATTTAGAAGCACCATTTAAAGAAACTGAATATTTAAATTTCCCTTACAGTGATAAATGGAAACTCCTTACAGCAAGTGCGAAGGAGGGAAATGCCAAATTATTTTTAACAAAAGGTGATCTTTTAATAAAACTTGAATCTGCTATGGGAGACTTATCACAAATTGTAGCTGAAGTGGATGATCTTTTACTTGACTTGAATGATATTTATAGAAAAATCACAATGGTAACAGGACCCGTGCCAGATGTATTTAGGGATTATAAGTTCGATAAAATTATTCCGGATGAAATACAAAAAATGAAAAAAATATCTTTAAGGCTAATAGAACTTAAAAAGAATGTTGAAAAGTCATCCAGCAATGGAAGTTTTGGTGCACAATTTAATAAAGTTATTAACGATTTAGAGGTTATGGGTAGCACTCCAAGTGAAATCGCTTCTCGAATAAATAATTTTAAAGTAAACTTAGGAGGAATGGCTGAATGGTCAAATTTTGCAAAATCTCAGGCAGTAGATTTTGACTATATAGAGTTAACACCGTATGGAGTAAGCCCCAAAAACACAAAAGCAGGATTTTTTACTCAACTGCTACATAATATAAGATTGTTTATTAACTCTTTTACAGAAGATTACTCGATGACTGCAGAATATATTAATAAAGATAATAAGAAAAATATAACAATTTGGTTAGAATCAGGTGGCAAAGATCAATTTAACATCATACGCCAAATGGTAGCGAATGATTTTACACCAAAAAACAATATTAATGTGAAATTACAAATAGTTCCGGGAGGGTTATTGCCATCTACAATGGCTGGAGTTGGCCCAGATATTGCACTGTTTGCTTCAAATGCTGAACCAATGAATTATGCAATTCGCGGAGCTGTAACCGATTTAACACAATTTAATAATTATGATGAAGTTTTTACACGTTTTCATCCGCAAGCATATGTGCCATATATTTTTAATAATAAAACATATGCTATACCTGAAACCATGACTTATAATATGCTTTTTTATAGAAAAGACATATTAAAAGAGCTAAAAATTAGCATTCCAAAAAATTGGGACGAGGTAACGGAAAGTATAATTCAATTACAAAGGAATAATATGTCGTTTGGTTTGAATTCTAATGTACTAAGTTACTATATGTTCTTGTATCAAAGTGGAGGAAGTTTATTTAAAGAGAATGGCAAATCAATTAATATTGATGACGTGGTTGGGATTTCCTCTTTTAAAAAGTGGACAGATTATTATAAAGATTATTCCCTTAACGTTCAATTTGATTTTCTTAACAGGTTTAGAAGCGGAGAAATGCCAATGGGAATTTCTGATTTTTCCACATACAATACCTTATCTGTTTTTGCTCCTGAATTGAAAGGCTTATGGGATATGGAGTTAGTGCCAGGAACAATAAAGGATGGTAAACTTGATAGAAGTGTTGCGGCCAGTGGTACGGCCAATATGTTGATGGAACAATCAAGGGATAAAGAAAGTGCATGGACTTATCTAACATGGTGGTCTGAAGCAAAAACCCAATTAAAATATGCAAATGAGCTTGAAATTGTATTAGGGTTGGCGGGAAGATATCCTACAGCTAATAAAGAAGCTTTTGATAAGATTTCATGGAACAGAGATGCAAAAGAAAATTTAAGGAATCAAAGAGAATTCGTATTTGGAATACCTGAGGTTCCGGGAAGTTATATAGTTGGAAGAAACATTAACTTTGCATTTCAAAGTGTTGTAAATAAGAAGGAAGAACCAGGGCAGCAATTATTAAAGTATTGTAAAGATATCAACAAAGAGTTAATTGAAAAAAGAAAAGAATTCGGCTTGAATGATTAGCCTTGGAGAGAAATTAATGAAAAATTTATTTAACATCAAAATGAATAAACAGTTAAAAAATGATTTTGTTGGGTATGCTTTTGCCTTACCTCATCTGATATTATTTACTACTTTTACGATTATCCCGGTTTGTATTTCGTTGTTTTTATCATTTACAAGTTTCAATGTTTTACAACCACCAAAATTTGTTTTTTTACATAACTATTTAAAATTATTTTTAGAAGATAAAATATTTTTATTATCTGTTAAAAACACGATTGTATTTTCAGCTATAACCGGACCTGTTAGTTATATGCTCTGCTTTTTTTTTGGATGGTGCTTGAACCAAATAGCACCAAAATTACGAGCATTTTTAACATTGTGTATTTACGCTCCGACTATTTCAGGAAATGCATATTTGATTTGGACATTGTTATTTAACGGAGATAGTTATGGAATTGTAAATGGATTTCTATTAAAGTTGGGACTAATTAATGAACCAATTCTGTTTTTTCAAAATCCAAAATATATGATACCGCTAATAATTATAATTATATTATGGATGAGTTTGGGAGCGGGAATGCTGGTATTCATTGCTGGTTTTCAAGGTATCGATAAAAGTTTATATGAAGCAGCGTCGGTAGACGGTATAAGGAACAGATGGCAGGAGTTATGGTACATAACTCTTCCATCAATGAAACCACAATTGATATTTGGTGCTGTATTACAAATTACTGCTTCTTTTGGTGTGGGAAATGTTATAACAGATTTAGCAGGTTTCCCATCTTATGATTACGCCGCCCATACTATGATGAATCATTTACATGACTATGGTTTTTTGAGATTTGAAATGGGTTATGCTTCCGCTATTGCAACAATACTTTTCTTGTTAATGATAGGAAGTAATGTGCTTGTAAGAAAAATTGTTTCAAAAGTTGGACAGTAACTGCATTAATTAAAACAAAACTGATTTTTTAGGAGGTTAATTATTTTGAAAAACACAAAAATTAACCATAGTAAAACAGGCGATATGATACTGATTATTTTTATTTCTTTGATTGGCATTGTTATGGTTATACCCTTTTTGTTTACTCTATCTGCTTCATTAAAGCCTTTGAATGAGCTTTGGATATTTCCTCCAAGGTTAATAGTTTCTAACCCAA
>CAZMDE010000217.1:0-5113 GCA_964564355.1 uncultured Bacteroidales bacterium
CAACCCGTGGAATAGTCACTCTGAATAATGACTCAATCATAGGACTATTAAGCTTGTATCTCTGGGGTATATAGCTTGTATCTTAGTACCATATCTGGATATGTAACGAATGTGTCTCGGATATGCTTCGGATATGTCTCGGATGTGGTCTAATAAGTGATTGATTGTGAATACACTGCAAATGACATTTTTAGGCTGGAAATTTTGTCGATTTCCTGAAACCCTCGATAATCAATCAATATTTTATGTAGGTTTGTATTCATATACTATATAATGCACAAATATCATGCCAATTTATCATTTTTTTATGATTTTTAAATTCGAGCTTCTAATCTCTAACTTCCAACTTCCATTCTCCATTCTCAATTATAGATTGCTTTTACTTGCCAAAAAGAAAAGATGTAAGTATTGTATTAAAAAAAATATATTTTTGTAAAAAATTAATAATATGGAAGAATTACAAAAAGCGTCAATACTTGCACTGAAAGATTATCTGGGCTTAAAAGAACACGAAAGCCTGCTGATTGTTACTGATGAAACTAAAAGAGAAATCAGCCATTCTCTGCTGGAAGCAGGAAAGCAGCTTTGCAGGGAAGCTTTTCTTATAGAAATGAAGTCAAGAGACATGAACGGACAGGAGCCGCCTGAACAAGTCTCCGAATTGATGAAGCGGGTTGATGCTGTGATTTGTCCTACGGATAAATCGCTGACACATACCAATGCCCGCAGGGAGGCTGTCAAATGCGGCGCCAGGGTGGGCACTATGCCCGGCATCAGCACCGGCACTATGCTGCGTTGCCTTAATGCAGATGCAGATAAGATCCTAAAACTGACAGCTTATGTTGCGGAAAAGCTTAAAAATGTTTCGGTTATTAAGGTGAAAACTGCCAAAGGAACTGACATAAGCATGCCGGTAAAAGACAGGCTGATACTACAGAGCACGGGCATAATCCGTAATAAAGGCGACTGGGGTAACATGCCTTCGGGCGAGGTTTATCTTGCTCCTGTTGAAAATACAAGCCAGGGAAAGATAGTGATAGACGGGTCAATGGCAGGCATTGGCTTGCTTGATGAGCCTATTGTTATTGATGTTGCAGACGGTTATGCAATAAATATAAACGGCGGCGAGGCTGCTGCCAAATTAACCGCAATGTTTGACAAAGCCGGAAAAGATGGAAGAGCTGTTGCTGAGTTCGGGCTGGGAACAAATTATAAAGCTATACTGACAGGGCAGATACTTGAAGATGAAAAAGTATATGGAACTATTCATATTGCTTTTGGTAATAATATTTCTATGGGCGGCAATATAAGCGTCAGCCTTCATCTTGACGGACTTATCACTGAGCCGGATGTTTATTTTGATGATGAATTAATTATGAAAAAAGGAAATTTATTGAACTATAACCTTTAATATTATTTAAAAATGAGCGATAATAAGAAATTTGTTCCATTTGTAAGCGCAGACAGCACTATGCCTGAATTTACTCTGAAAGCTGTTTTGCTCGGCGTGTTAATGGCAATGGTAATGGGTGCTGCCAATGCTTATCTCGGTCTTAAAGCCGGCATGACAATAGCCGCTACTTATACCACTGCGGTGGTCGGTATGGCAATACTTAAAACTCTTAAAGGCTCTATACTTGAAGAAAATTGTGCAAGAACTGTTGGCTCTATAGGTGGGAATATCGCTACCGGTGCTATTTTCACTCTGCCTGCCTTTTATATTGCTTCTATATGGGACCCGTTTTTTTCTGTTTCAAATTATATTGTTTCAGTTGTTATCCTTATAGTATCAGGAATATTAGGCATTATGTATGCATCAATTTTAAGGCGTGTGCTTGTGGAAGATGTTGACCTGCCTTTTCCCGAATCTATTGCTGCTTCTGAAATTCATAAATCAGGACAGGGGAATAATAAAAATTCTAAGTATCTTCTCAGCGGCATGGGCTTAGGTGCGTTTATCACTCTTCTTGTTGAGTTTAAATTTCTTGCTGCCGGCTGGCAGAAGCTTATTTCTTTTTCGAAAGGAGCCATATTGCTGCGTTCTCCCGGAATGGCGCCTGCGTATTTCGGCGTAGGATATATCATTGGTCCAAAGCTCGGTGCTATTAATTTCAGCGGCGGAGTGCTTGCATGGGGCTTGCTTGCTCCGGCTATTGCTTATTTTATCAATTATAATAATCCTGCCGGAGTAGAAAACTGGGCAACTGAAATCACAGGAGTATGGAAGAATTATGTCAGATATATAGCTATTGGCGGCATGCTTGTCGGTGCCTTCTACACCCTTTATAATATGAGAAATAATCTCGTTACAGGTCTTAAACGTTCTTTTTCCAATCTTAAAAGAACATCGAAGAGTTCGGGAGAAGAATTAAGAACTGATAAGGATATTAATATAAGAATCGTACTTATAGTTATTGGTATAATAGCATTTTTAATGTTTTTTATTTTTAATTATTTTGCCGGAACATATATAGCAGCAGGCTTGGCAACAGTAGTTATGCTTATAATGGGCTTTGTTTTTGCTGCTGTGTCTGGCTATCTTGTCGGAATCATTGGGGTCAGCAGCAATCCTACAAGTGGTCTTACAATATCAGTTGTCATCATAGCTGCTCTTTTAATGGTTTTAATAGGCATGAAAGGTGTTGCGGGTGTTGCCGCAGTGCTGGGCGTTGCAGCTTTCACCTGCACAGCAGTTTCTGTTGCAGGCGAAATGATGCAGGATTTGAAAGCAGGGCATATATTAGGTTGCACTCCTTGGCGAATGCAGTTTGGCGATATATTCGGCATCACTGCCTCTGCTATTGTTATGTTTTTTGTAATTTCTCTCCTGCATCTCGGGGATATAAAACAGGTTACAGGCAAAGAGATTGCTGATTTGCAGAGTAAAAATACCGATACTGTCTTATACAAGGGAAAACATGCTGAACTCGCAGGAAAAGTTTATGCTGTCAAAGATATTAAACAAATGGCTCCGGAACAACAGAATGACATACTCGGCACTAATGCGGGCTTTGGAGGCGAAAAGCTGCCAGCCCCACAGGCAAGTCTTATGGCTGTTGTTGCTAAAGGAATTGTTGAATCGAAAATGGAATTAATACTTATTTGTTTCGGAATATTTATGGGCATTGCGCTGATATTAATGCAGGTCAAAAGCCCCATGCTGATCAGTGTCGGTATGTATCTGCCATTAGACACTTCTTTTGCTATTTTTATAGGTGGAGTGATTAAATGGGTGCTTGATTATTTTGCTAAAAAGAGAAAAGTAAATGAAGCAGCTCAAAGAAAAATAAGTGATACAGGCGTATTGCTTGCATCCGGATTGATAGCAGGTGAGGCGCTTATAGGGCTTTTATTCGCAGGGTTAGCCTTCGCAGAAATTAAGCTGTTCCATATTTTTGATAAGCCTTCTTATCTCTTATCACTGCTAGCTCTGCTCGTTATAGGCTATTTCCTTGTGAAAACCCCTTTAGCGAATAGTAAAAAAGATAATGAATAATAGTATTTATTTGTCTTTCATCATTTCGATTTCCACAATTTCATAGCCTTTGATGGTTTCGAAGGCAGCATGTATTACACCGGAGAGGATGCAGAACATGTTCATTGGTTCATTAGTTGGTAGTTCGTAGTTGGTAGTTGGTAGTTCGTAGTAATTAGAAATCAGATTTTTTTATTTTCAATTACCAAATTATCAAATTGATTACTTTTTCCAGGAGTCTTTAAGTGTCACAGTTCTGTTGAATACCAATTTCCCAGCATCGCCATTCGCACTTCGCTCATCGCTAAGAGTATCAACACAGAAATAGCCGATTCTTTCGAACTGAAATTTATCACCGGGTTTGGCATTTTTAGCAAATGGTTCGATATAGCATTCGGATTCTAAAAGAGAGCCGGGATTAAGGTTTGATTTGAAATCTTTACCCTCTTCTGCTTCATCAGGATTCTCCTTAATGAACAGGCGGTCATAAAGGTTTACCTTTGCCTTTATGCAATCTGTCTCAGATACCCAATGTATGGTTCCCTGCACTTTACGACCATCAGGCGATGAGCCTCCGCGTGTTGCAGGGTCATAGGTACAGTGAATTTCTTTTATCTCTCCTGTTGCTTCATTTTTTATAACATTCTTACATGTTATGTAATATGCATAGCGTAGGCGGACTTCCTTGCCGGGTGAAAGACGGAAATACTTCTTTGGAGGATTTTCCAAGAAGTCATCTTTCTCAATAAATATAACCTTAGAGAAAGGCACTTTGCGTGAACCCATGCTCTCGTCTTCAGGATTGTTTATTCCATCCAGCTCTTCTGTTGTGTTATCAGGATAATTGTCAATTATGACCTTGAGAGGATTCATAACTGCCATCACTCTCTGCGACTTTTTATTGAGGTCTTCCCTTATGCAGTACTCAAGCAAGCCGACATCAATGACATTCTCTCTCTTTGCAACACCAACCTTGTCAGCAAACATCCTTATCGATTCGGGAGTGAAGCCTCTTCTCCGCAAGCCGCAGATAGTCGGCATGCGCGGGTCATCCCATCCATTGACAAGGTTTTCTTTGACAAGCTCAAGAAGCTTACGCTTGCTCATGATAGTATAGCTGAGGTTAAGCCTTGCAAACTCGATCTGCTGAGGATGATGAACAGGAAGCTGCTCAATGAACCAGTCATATAAAGGACGGTGCACTTCAAACTCAAGTGTGCAGATGGAATGCGTGATACCTTCTATAGAGTCTGAAAGCCCGTGAGCAAAATCATACATAGGATAGATGTTCCATTTGTCACCTGTCCTGTGATGATGTGCCTTGCGGATGCGGTAAATTGCCGGGTCGCGCATGTGCATATTAGGTGACCCCATATCTATCTTTGCTCTTAATATCTTTGCTCCATCCTCAAACTCACCATTCTTCATCTTCTCAAACAAAGTGAGGTTCTCTTCTACTGAACGGTTTCTGTAAGGACTTTCTGTGCCGGGTCTTGTTGGCGTTCCCCTGCTTTTGCTTATCTCCTCAGCACTCATATCGCAAACATAGGCTTTGCTTTCTTTTATTAGAATCACTGCAAACTGATAAAGCTGCTCAAAGTAATCAGAAGCATAGAATTTTCTGTCTTCCCAGTCAAA
>CAZMDE010000218.1:0-5092 GCA_964564355.1 uncultured Bacteroidales bacterium
GCTCATTCGCTGGATTCCACTCCACTTTTCGGTTGAGTTTTAAGGCATCTCAAAGCCCAATCCTTTAGGAATATGTGAGCTTGCATACATATTTGAAATCAGGTTGCTGTGGGTCAGCATAACCCCTTTAGGAAAACCTGTTGTACCTGATGTGTAAATTATAAGAGCTACATCACTTGTTTTTATAGTAGCTTTTATGGTTTCAAGATTCGTTTTATCAATATTACTCTTGCCAATATCTATAAGCTCTTTAAGCGTCTTGTGACTATTAAGCTTTTTAATTGCATAAACATCTTTTATTGAAGATATATCAGGATAAACATGAGCTATCTTCCTGTAAATATCTTCTCCTGCAAAGAAAATATATTTAGCATCGCAATGTGAAAGTATGAACCTGTAATCATTTTCGCTTATGGTCGGATAAATAGGAACATGGATAGCTCCTATCTGAAACATACCCATCTCAATAAAGTTTATTTCCGGGCGATTCATCGAAATAGTGGCTATCTTATCCCCTTTCTTCACTCCAAGCGACAGCAGGGCATAACTAATATAATCAACAGTCTCCACATACTCAGCAGTGCTGTACTTTTCCCACTTCCCGCTGTCTTTTACAGCAAGCGTATCATCCTTGCTGTAATGTGCAGTTATATAAGGTAACAAATCGAACAATCTCTCTATTGCCATGCTTTTTAAATAACAAGTAAATTAGTGAAATAGCAAATTAGTATAATGCAAAAATAATATAAAATCTTATTTGCTTATGGACAAGTTTAATTTTCAAAGCTCAGTTTGTCAGGCTGATTTCACGAAGCATCCGTTATTTATTCTCGTGTCTTATATTTCACTGTTCATTGCTCATTGTTAATTGTTAATTGTTAATTGTTAATTGTTAATTGTTAATTGCTCCCGTCTGCTTTAGTTTCATTACATATTTTACACATTGTTTGCAAATTATCTATCTGGTTACTTCCGCCTTTTGAAGCAGGGACAATATGATCAACAGTCATCATAACATCTTCTTTTTCATTCTTTGCATACAAATCCAGATGCATACCACCGCCTTTATCTTTTTCAATTGCAAAATAACTTCCTTTAATACCGCAATTTACACAAGTTATTCCTTTCTCATAAAATATCTTAGCGTTTTTCAACGTAATCTTAATATTCTTTCCATTCTCAAACCAATACATTTTTTGAACAGGCTTATCTTCTATCCAATCAAACACCTCTTTTATAGATAATGTTTTAAGCCTTTTTAATCCGTTATGAGTAGCTTTATATTTCGTCATTCTTCATTGCTTTTTCCCTATCGGGGTTTCATATTGGTAGCCCTGGTTGGACATTCACATGATTTATCATTATTTTACACCAAATATGTATTTCTCGAAAACAATATTAAATATAATATGGTTATATTTCTCTAAGTTCTGCTTCGAAAAATCAAATTCATTAATAAACTACCTCGTAGCTCTGCTGCTAGGTAGTTTAATATATCAATATTCATATTTCTGTGTTTTAAATTATGACACAAAGATACAATCACATACCGACAAAACGTGTCGTTAGTAAAAATAAATTTATTTCATCAGGAAAAGCCTTGCACAGGCATGTGCATCAGAAAGAGCGTGATGGTGATTCAGTTCTATACCTAATCTTTCACAGCAGGCTCCAAGTGAAGCAGGGCTGAATCCTTTTGCCCTGTAAATTCGACAGGTGCATTCCCATCGGTCAGATAAGCATAATTCATTATATAACAAGCTATATAACTGCATTGTTCTGATAAGCACATTTCTGTCGAATGATTCATTATGAGCAACAACTGTTTTTCCTTTCAACCTTTTTCTTATTTCAGGGTATATATTATGAAACAATGGAGCATTCTCAGTATCCGCAGATGTTATCCCGTGAACTTTTATATTCCAGTACCGGTAATAATTATCAGGAGGTTGTATAAGTGAGTAAAATTCATCAATTAATATTCCATTTTCATAACTCACAATCCCCACAGCGCAGGCACTATTCATATAACCCGTTGCAGTCTCAAAATCAATGGCTGTAAAGGATTTGAATTTTGACATAAATTTAATTTTTAGCCTAAATTATTAGTTTTCGGCTCCCCTGTTTATTGTACAAAAGTAATAAATGATATGGGAAAAACATGTCGTTTTAAAAATTGAATTAATTCTTATCCTAATTTACAGTTACACTTTTTAATGTAACCCTATTTCAAAATAAGTCAGAAATTTGGTGCTTATTATTTGGTATTTATAGTGAGCTTGTCTCGGTGTTGTGACGGTGTTATAGGACAAAAAATACCCCTTCTGCTGAAATTTATTTTCAAAATTAAAGATAATTTCACAGGTACCTTATAAGTATCACATAGGTACTTCATAAGTACTTTTGAACACCTGTATAATCCTGAAAATAAATATATTATTTATTATACTGATATTTAGAGGTTTGCGATTTTGTGTTAAAACTCGTTCTGAAGTCATTCTGGTATCATCTTGGTATCACTTAGGTATCATATCAAGCTAAGAATATGATAATTAATCAATTACAATATATAAAACATTAATATATTATGCTAAACTTCTGTAAAACAACATCTTAAAAAATAATATATACCGATACTTAGTAAAGCTATTTCCAAGCTATTTCATGTGGCTTTCCTGTAGTGTTCATGACCATAGTAATTAGATAGTACTTAAACAGGCATTAGATAGTCATTAGACAGTAGGGCTATTTTTCGACATTTTCCCTCTTTTTGTATTGATATTTTGGTTTTTGATTGTAAAATTAAATTAGTTTTGTGTCTGATATGAAGTCGATAATTAATACCATCCTGCTAATATTTATTCTCCTATTTGTAAGAGTTCAGTCCTCATCTGTCTCTGCCCAGACAACTGAGAACACTCAACAAAAGCTTAACAGGAATATAGAAGAACTAAAGAATGATAATGCCTTGAAACATGCTTCTATCGGTATTTATATTAAAAACATATCTACAGGGAATATTATCTATGAGCTGAATCCTGAGCTTAGCCTTACCCCTGCTTCTGTTATGAAAATACCCTCTACTATTGCTGCGCTTTCTATCCTTGGAAAAGATTACAAATTCAAAACTACCTTAGGTTATAGCGGAAACATTGATGTAAATGGCATGCTTAACGGGGATATATATATCACAGGCAGCGGTGACCCGACTTTCGGAAGCTCAAGATGCGGCGATGAATTCAGCATAGACAGCATATATTATAAGTTCTACAGGGCTATTGTAAAAGCAGGCATTAAAAAAATCAAAGGCTCGGTTATTGCTGATGGCAGCATATTTGATGATGAAATCATACCTCAAAGCTGGCAATGGGATGATATGGGTAATTACTACGGAGCCGGTGCTTGCGGATTGAATATTAATGAAAATCTATACAGCATTGTTTTCAAACCCGGCAAAGTATTTGGTGACAATGCAATAGCATCAAGTATTAAGCCGGATATACCATATCTGAATATTATAAATAAAGCTACAACAGGAAAAGCAGGAACAGGTGACAATGTCATTATTTATGGTTCGCCATATTCAACTCTTCGTTTAATTAAAGGAACTGTACCAATTGATAAAGAGGAACTTGAAGTTAAAGGCTCTTTTCATGACCCTGCTTATTTTTGTGCTTATTCTTTTCATAATTTCCTTGTGATTAAAAACATTATTCCTGATGAGCGTCCCTCAACTGTCAGAAATATTAAGCTTGCGAAAAAGTTTGACATTCCTGTTATTAATGTTCTAACAACTCACCTCTCCCCTGCTCTTAATAAAATTGTTATACAAACAAACCTGAACAGCATTAACTCTTATGCAGAGGCACTCTTAAAAGCGACCGGCTATGCTAAGTTGAAAGATGGCTCTACAAAAGCCGGTATTGAAGCAAGCAGAAATTTCTGGAAAGCAAAGAGCTTGAATATTGATGGATTGGTAATGAATGATGGCAGCGGCTTATCGCCTACTGACAAGATTACTGTTAAGCTCTTGTCTCAAATGCTTGAGTATGCTTTAACTGATAATAAGATAAAAGCTCCTTTTATAAACTCATTGCCGCTTGCCGGTGTTTCCGGTTCAATAAGAAAAATCTTTAAAAGCTCTGCTGCTGAAAATAACTTAAAGGCAAAAAGCGGATACATGAATGCAGTAAGAGCTTATGCAGGCTGTGTTAAGAATAAAAAGGATGAGCAGATTGTTTTCTCAATAATCGTGAATAATTATAATGATACAGCCAAAGACATGAAATCTAAGCTTGAGAAAATAATGATTTCTATTGCAGAGCTTGAATAATTAGGGAGTAATTAGAAATATTTGATTTAACTTTTAAAATTGGAATGAAAGTTCAGGAGAAACAAGTCAAAGCGCAGATAAAAAAAGCAAAAATAATATATCCTGATAACAGGAATATTTTCTTTCATATCACCTTAGGCTTATCATTTCTTATAACATTTATATTTTACGTTTTAACATTAGCTCCTTCTGTTTCATTTGAAGATAGTGGCGAACTGATTACTGCTGCTTATTTCCTGGGCGTTCCTCATGAGCCCGGTTATCCTTTGTTCACAATGTTAGGAAAGATATTTACTCTTATAATTCCATTTGGGAATATTGCCTACAGGGTTAACCTGATGTCTGCCTTCTTCTCTTCTCTCTCCTGCATGTTTGTTGCTTACTCTACAATACTAATAATTGAAGACTCATATAATAATTATAAATTTTCCAAATTATCTAATTACCAGATTACCAGATATCTGATTGGATTAGGATGCGGATTGTTTTTTGGATTTGCTGTTGAAACATGGAAGCAGGCTGTAATGGCAGAAGTTTATGGAATTAACAGCTGCCTTGTTGCTTTATTTATTCTGCTTGTATTAATCTGGAGAAGACAGGATACTATTGAAGGGAGAAAGAAATACCTTTATATTATCAGTTTTGTGATTGCTCTTGCTGTTACAGCCCACATGACTTCACTGATGCTTATTCCTGTTTTATTTGTTTTCATACTCGTGACTGATTATAAGTTATTGCTTAGTGTCAAAACTATTCTCA
>CAZMDE010000219.1:0-5082 GCA_964564355.1 uncultured Bacteroidales bacterium
AGAAGATAAACTTGTATCTTTTTTAATATTTTTCACAATTTCAATTGGTACAGTTTTCGTTTCAGGTTCTGTTGGATTATTATTTTCACCTAATGTAATTGTATCTTTTGAAGTTAAAATTTCTTTATCTGTAACAGGTTTAACTGGCTGAACAAATTCAATCTTTGACTGAGAATCAACATTAATAGTTTTTTCTTCAAACTTTTTTTCAGTCAATAGTTCTGGTTTAGCAGATTTATATATACTTTGCGCCTGTTCTTGATTATTGATTGCCAACTCAGTATAAGAGTTTGCATCTTTTATCAATTTTGATTTTTCTTTAATATTAGAAGTACTGTCTGCTTTTTTCTTTGTTATGATAGCCTGATTAAAATAATAAACAGCCTCTAATACATATTTTCCAGCAACTTTAATATTTTCAGTTGTATCATTTTTTGGACTGGTAAGTTCTGCCTGAGATTTTATATCATTATATTTTATTTGATTTAATGAGAACAAAGAATCATAATTTACTTTAGTATCAGTAATGATTAGTGATGATTCTTTATTGTAGATGGAATCAAACTTAGATTGATTTATAGCTTTATTATGTGATAAATCTGTATTGTTTTCAACTTCAGCTGTATCTTTCACTGACTTTATTGGGACTTTATTTACTGCATTAGGGGTTTCAGATTTATTGTTTTCTGATTTTATTGTATCCTTTTGTGATAGTGTTTCATTCTTGTTTAAAATCTTATTAGAAGATTTATATTTTATTTTTTCGGTTTCTTTATTAATTATGGGCTGTGAAGATTTAAGTACCAATAAGGAATCTGGTTCTGATTGATTTACAACTTTATTTTCCGAAGTATTCACCTTATTTTCAAGCTTATTAATAATTGAAATTTTAGGTTCTTCTTTGGTTAATATAGCTTTCGTTGTGTCTTTTGTTAATTCAATTGCTGTTTTATCAATAGCATTTTCTGCTTTTATTTCATCTTTCTGCGTGATTGTTTCAGTATTATTTACAATTTCACTTTCTGTTTTATTTTCTTTCTTAATAGATTCACTTTGAATAGCGGGTTGTGAAGAATGAAGAACCAACAGGGAATCAGAAACAGTTTGATTTACTAATTTATCATTTTCTATTTTGTCTTTCTTTTCAAATTCTTTAATATCTATAATTTTAGATTTTTTTTTAGAAATTTTTACTGTGGATGTATCTTTACTTGATTCTGTTGTTGTTTTATTTAGATCACTTTCAGTCATTGCTTCTACCAGTTTATCTTCGGTATTATTATTGTTTGCTAAAATTTCATTTTGTTTTATTTGATTAACTTTACTAAGCTCTATGCTTCTTTTTAAAATATTTACAGCATAAGCTACTTGTATTTTCATAGCTGTTGCTTCTATTTTTAATTGATTTCCCTGTCTATATTTTTCCTTCACCTCCCTATCTAAATTAGCTGCTGTTTGTTCCTTTTGAAGATATTGATTCTGTAATTTTCGTTTTTTTGAATTGCTTGTTGAATTTGCTGCAATATTTTTTAAGTTTAAAACCTCATCATTAACTTTATTTAGCTGTTGCTGTAGTTCATTTGCTTCATTTAAAATAGCTCTTGCATTGTTACCCTTAATAACAGCAATTTCTGCAACCATAGAAGCAATATCCTGCTGAATTATATCTGTATCAAATTCTTTATTATTGATTTTTCTATCAGTTTCTTCAATTTTATTCTTTAATCCATTTACATCATTATTGATGGCATATTCTTCTATTATCTTTATATCCGGTATTACAGAATCAATTATACTCTGCTGCTCTTTTGCTTTTTGTGCAAATACTTCTGAGATATTTTTAGAAACCATTGCTTCCTTTACGAGATTTGCAGAGTCTTTTTTAAGTTTGACTGCTTTCCAATTCTCAACTCTCAACTCTCCATTCTCCATTCTCAATTCTTTCCGAGCTTCTTTGCCTTTATTCTCAGCTTCATTATTCTTCATCTCAGACGTTTGAATTAAAGAATCTGCAATGTTTTGAAGTTGCTTTTTAATAATTTTCATCTCTTCTAACTTGGCTTTTAACATAACAAGCATATCATCATCAGGTGTTTTCCTTGACTCTTTTTTTAATTTATTTTTATTAACAGATGCTAACTTATTATTATTCAAAGCATAAATATCAGTGCTTTCAAATTCATTTAAATCTTTAGCAAGAATAGTTTTTTCTTCTTCCGTTGCTTTCGATGTATCAGCTTTTACAATTCCTGAATTTATTTCATAAACTAAGTTTTGACTTTGTTCTGAATGGGATTTAATATATTTTACCTGGTCTGTTATATTTTTTTCTATACTTTCATTAATATATACCTGATCTAATTTCAACTCAGATGCAACCATCAGGCTGTCCGCCCGCTGTAATATCTTTCTTTTCTGTTTATCGTTTTTAATGTTACTTGCCTGAATTGTCAGCTTATTTGATTCATCTATGTCTGTTTTTCTTTCATCTTGTAATCTCAATGCATTTTTAGCATATTCTTTTGCATTATTTTCCTTCTGTAAAGTTATCCTGTCATATTCTTCATTAGCCAGAGCTTCGATGATAACAGGTTTTTCTGCAAGTTCAATTTCGGGTTTTGATTTTTCGATTTCTGATACTATATCGTTAAAATTATTTTCCTCTGTTACTTTACTGATATTCTGAAGATTTTCACTGAGCTTTTTGACAAGCTGTTTATTTTCATTTATATTGTGTTTTAATTGTTCCGACACTTTATAGGCAACAATTGCTTCTGATTTTAACTGAGCAAATTCTTCTTCTAGCTTACTTACCTTCTCAATATCTGACTTCTGAAAATCATTGTTTTCATTTTTAACCTCTGCAAATATGCTGTCAGCCTCTTTTTTCTTATCTGTTGCAAGCTTGTTTTTATGAACTGCTATTTCAATTGAACTATTTGAAAATAACTCCGCCTTCCTTGAATTATCATTAATTTTAGTAATGCTTAATTTAATATCAGTTTGAATTTTATCTTTCCTGCCTGCTAAAGACTGTTTGTTTTCAGGTATTCCATTAGTAATAATTTGATTCGTATTATCTGCCTTTTTATTTTCTGCAACAATTTCAATTTCTGATTTCTTTATATTTTTATCAGCAAGATTGATTATTTCTTTATTTACAATTGCTTTAAGTTTCTGATAATTTGATGCACTATCTAACATTTGCACAAGGGTGTTATTCTTTTGATTCAATAAATCCAATTGCTTTTGCTTTATATTAATAATTGAATCACTCTCTTTTATTTCTCCTCTAAATACATCTTTTAATAATTTATCCTTTGTTTTATCAATCTGACTTTTATAATTATCAATCTCTACTTTCAACTCTTCAATTTCAGCTTGTATCTTTGAAGTTTGTTCACCAACCTTTTTAATCTCTTTATCTGTTTTAGAAACAAATTCAATTTCTCTTTGTTTTTCTTTGGAAGTAACTTTATTATTCTTTTGCTTTTTATCAGGTTCTGAAAATGCTAATGTAATCGAATCTCGATTTCCCTTCCCTTCTTTATTATTTGTCATTTCTCCATTCTCCATTCCCTTTGATTCATATTGTTGAGCTATATTGTCTGCTATTTTAGCTTCAATATCAAGCTGTTCAGCTTCTTTTTTTAATTGTGTGCCTTCTTCTTTAACCAATTCTTTTTGAGAAGCATCGGATGTTTTTTCAGCAAATAAAAATAAAGAATCAGCTTTCAAATGTTTTGTTTCTGCTAATTCTTTCTTCTCTTTTGATATCTGTTCTGCTGCTACAATATTTTCTGCAATATCTTCATTTACATGATTAGAACTTATTTTTGTTATTGATACTGTATCTGTCACTATTTTTTCGGGATTTCTAATTCCTGATTCGCTTTTATTTGTATCTGCAAACACTTTCCTATCTTCTATCTCCTGTTTTAAAGTTAATTTACTAGCTATAACACGAGGAATTGGCTTATCAAACATTTCTTCAGTAGCATTGACCTCAAGACTTGCTTTCCTTTTTATCATCTTCAAATAAGTAGAATCCTTTTGGGTGAAGGACAACTCTGTATTCATAATTAACCCTGCTTCAAGTTCAGGTTTAGGTTTCTTATCTATCCTTACCTTATAGACACTTAGCTGTCCTTCTGTAGTATTTCTTGTTGAAGAAAAATATGCATTAATCTGGTTGGTATCACAAACAAATAAAATATCATCATACGGTGTATTTATAGCAAAATCAAGATTTTCAGGTTCGCTCCAGGTTTTGTTAGATTGATTACAATAGGATTTAAAAATATCATAACCTCCCATAGAATTATGCCCCTTTGAACAAAAATATAATGTATTTCCATCAGGTAGTATAAAAGGGTAATCTTCATCATACTGAGTATTTATAGCATTACTCAATCTCTCTGGCTTTGCCCATTCTCCATTTCCCAGTTTGTAGGCTCTGTAAATATCCCTGTTAATATTTTTTCCCTTTTCTTCCCCATAGCTTGAAAAGTAAACTACATTATTCTTTTCCGAGTAAAAAACAATGCTGTTATCTTTAAGCTTCTTGTCTAACTTACTCTTAAACATATCAGGTTTTGCAAGGAACCTGCCCCCAAATTCTCCAAGATTATATGACCTGTAAAAGTCTTTTGAATCTACTGTTTTCCTTTCAAGAACATATAAATCACTGACGTTTTTGAGCAATCTCATACCATTGCCGCACATCTCTGTCCTGCGTTCTATATCATTCCGGCGAGATGCTCTTTCACTTACATTTTCCCTGTATATCTCATATTCTTTTATCGCTTCTGCAAATCTGTAATTCAGATGATAAGCTATACCAAGAAAATAGTAAACATCTTCATCAACCCCGGGTTTATCTAAAGCATATTCAAGATATTTTAAAAGCATTTCAGTATTTCGTCTGTCTGCCATCAAAAGACAGACACCAAACTTATAACTGAATACTGCATCTTTTGGATATAAACTTAACAACTGTGAATATAAAGGAAGTGCCTCTGCATAATTTTCCTTACGGAACAAATCATCAGCTTTATTATTTACATCAAGCTCGGACTTTAA
>CAZMDE010000220.1:0-5079 GCA_964564355.1 uncultured Bacteroidales bacterium
AATCCACTTTGTTGTCAGTTATTTCCAATGCAAAGCCAGAAATAGCAGATTATCCTTTTACAACATTAACTCCAAATTTAGGGTTGGTAGGTTATCGCTATAACAGGTCGTTTGTTATGGCTGATATTCCGGGCATTATAGAAGATGCTCATCTCGGCAAAGGATTAGGTTTAAGATTTCTGAAGCATATTGAAAGAAATTCTTTATTATTATTTATAATTCCCTGTGATTGCAAGGATATAAAGAAAGAATATAATATTCTGTTAAATGAGCTTGAAATGTTTAACCCTGAACTGATGGATAAAAACAGGATACTTGCTATATCAAAGTCTGATTTGTTAGACAGTGAGCTTATGACAGAGTTAAAAAAAGACATGCCTGCTATTCCCTTTGTATTTATTTCTTCGTTTAACAAAAAAGGGTTGAATCAGTTGAAGGACATGATTTGGCAGAACCTTAATGAATTATAAATTATGTGTTCATATATAAATGTGCTCATGTGCCAATTAAAAAAGACCAGTACTAAGACCAAGAAAAAATAAGTTTAACGTAATATTTGTGATTTAAAACGCAATGAACACAAAGAAAAGATAGTACACTGATCTATTAAGATTATTATGATTTATTATGTTGGAATTATTAAATAGCTGGGATAGGGAGCTGTTCCTTTTTATAAACAGCTTTCATAATGGGTTCTGGGACTTTATAATGTACTGGCTTAGCGAAAGGAATACATGGATACCCTTATATATTTTTCTAACATATCTCATAATACGGTATTATAAAAAGCAAGCATATCTTATTATAATATTCGCAATACTCTGTGCGGTTGTAACAGAGACAAGCTCATATCATTTGTTTAAGCTGGTATTTCAGCGTCTTCGACCCTGTCATGATCCTTCATTAGATGGTTTAGTATACATACTAAATGGCAAATGCGGAGGAGATTATGGGTTTGTTTCAGCACATGCAGCAAATACTTTTGGATTAGCAGTATACACAACTATTTTTCTTGGTAAGAAAATAAAATATTTAACACCTCTCATGTTTATATGGACTATCTCAATCAGTTATAGCAGAATCTACCTCGGTGTTCATTACCCGGGAGATGTCATTTGCGGGGCAATATTAGGAGCTGTATGCGGATATATATTTTCTTTACTCTGCAAGAAGCTACTCAGATAATACTTTCACTCAATCCTTAATTTATTTTAGAAGTGTAAGTAACTAACAATAGGCTGTTAATAACTTACAGGCTATATATGTAAAATGGTATATCATTTCAATATAGTTTTGTTAAACTTTTTATTTAAAATTATTGATATGGGAACTAAAGCAAACGTAATTGAAACAAATATTATAAAAGTATTATTTGTTGTGTTCTGCCTTCTCTGCTTGTTAGCAGTGAATTTGTAGGACAGAAGAAATATTTTCAAGTTTCAAATAACAATCTTCCAGTTTTCAGTTTTCTGTTTCTATTTTATATTACCTTTTTCTTATCGAGAATACTAAAGAAATTTTTCCTATAAGTTTCGCTAATAGGAATAGATTTGTCAGATATCTTAATATGATTTCTTTCAAGGCTTTCTATTTTGTCAAGAGCAATGATATAAGATTTATGGACTCTGCAGAAGTTGTCTTCGGGCAACATATCTTCCATCTTTTTAAAATTCAGCAATGTCATTATCCTTTTATTAGGAGTTACAATTCTGAGATAATCGCCCATTCCCTCAATATATAAAATATCTTTAATAAATATTTTCTCATAATGGAATTCGGACTTCACAAAGAAATAGTCGTCTTTCACACCAGCATCAGTCTTAGTATTCAGAGATGATTTTTGCAAATACTCAAGCTGAAGTTTTTCATAAACTTTATCAACTGCTTTAATAAATCTTTCAAAAGAAATAGGTTTAAGCAAGTAGTCAACAACATCAAGCTCAAAACCCTGAACTGCGTAATTTGGATATGCAGTTGTAAATATCACATAAGGTTTATTTTTCAGTATGTTCAGCAATTGTATTCCTGTCAGCTCATCCATTTGTATATCAAGAAACATCAAATCAAATTTGTTATTCTTAATATAATCAAGAGCATGAAGGGCATTATCAAAGGTTTTGATAAGATCAAGATAAGGAACCCTGGAGCAATAATCCTTAATTATATCAAGTGCCAATGGTTCATCATCAACAGCGATACATTTTATTTTCATGTCATTTATATTTTATAAATTAACTAATCAAATAAAGAGGGGAAATAACCAAAACCCTGAGTTAGAAAGTTTATAAGACTATACCCCTCTGAAAATATTATAAACCTATTTCAACTTTGACAGAATATATATCATTATTATTATTAATTTCCAATTTATGATTACCAGGATATATTAAATCAAGCCTTCGTTCAATATTGTGTAAACCAATTCCGCCTTCCGCATCCTTAACTTCATCATTTTTCCTAATATAATTAATGGTTTCAAAAAATATCTTTTCATTATCAACTTTGATTTTAATAATAATTCCAGGGGAATCAACTTTTTTACTTCCATGCTTAAAAGCATTTTCTATAAACGGTATAAGGAGCATAGGAGCAATCGTTTTATTAGCAGTATCACCTAAAATTTCAAATTTAATAAAATCTTTTTTATTTAATCTGAGTTCCTGTAATTCAATATAGCTTCTGAGATAATTAATTTCATTATTTAATGATACTTTGTCAGCATTAGTATCATAAAGCATATAACGCATAATTTCCGAAAGTTTCATAACAGCCTGGGGAGCATCATCAGATTTCCTGCAAACAAGAGAATAAATATTATTAAGAGTGTTAAAAAGAAAATGAGGATTTACCTGCGAACGCAATAAAGCAAGTTCGCTTGATTTTGACTGAGCTAAAAGTTCTGCCTTTTGTTTTTCAGATAGCACCCATTCAATACTCATTCTTAAAAAAACCGCAAATGTTGTAAACAGGAAAGCATCAAAGGATTCTTCGATAAACACCCCGACACTAACCATTGTTCTTTGTAACTGTATGCCAACAAAATAATAAACGGTAAGAGTTGAAGCAATTCTAATAATAACCTGCATAAATATGAATAATAATATCAGCAGAAGGTTGATTTTATTACCCTTAAAGATTACATAAGGTTTAATAAAAAAATAGGCTATATAGAAAGTAATAACATCATAAAAAGCCATTACATACATTCTGACATAATATCTTAAAGGCATATCATATCCAGCAAGATAAGCAGTCAACAAAGGCATTCCAATAAATACCATCCAGAAGACTATGTGAAGTAATAATATATGCTTTCTTTTCATCAGCAGAATGTTCGAAATTAAGTGCTAAATTAAACAGAAAAGCATCACATTCCAAGAAAAATTACTGATATTATACAAAATATAGGTTTCAATCGCCCAATTACTACATCTGTCGTTTAAAGGCATTCATACGATTGTTCATGTGTTTTATCAAATACATTTTATTTTGAGACAAAACCACCATAATTTTGTATAAAATTTCAAATCACATATTTTTAAACCTAAATACATAAAGTTATGAAAAAGTCAATTTTTTACGGATTATTGCTGACAGCAGCAATAATTATATCAGCCAATGCTGATAATTATGCAGGAATATCTGCAAATACAGTTGTTAAAGGTGTTATATTAGATGAATTAACCAATCAACCGGCAGCTTGCTCAAGCATAGCCTTATTTAAAGAGGATAATTCATTTGTATCTTATGGAACTATTTCAAACAATAACGGTTCTTTCACATTGAAAGATTTACCTTATGGTAATTATAACATAGTTGTTTATCAAATAGGTTATTATAAAAAACACATTTTCAACCTTAGTATAGACAGTAAGCATAAGAAAATAAACCTTGGAAATATAAAGCTTAACCAAAATTTCAATAATCACTACGAGGTTGAAATTTATGGTAACAGAAACAAGAATTTAAAAAATTATTTATAATAATTTATATTCCCGTTGCAGTATATTTATTATTTTTGATTCGCTATCCTGTATAAAAGGAGAGAACGTATTAAGTAAAAATTAACTTTTTTCTTATGAAAGCAATGTATATAGTGATTAAAATAACTGCTATAATAGTCTTATTTATTCTTTCCATTTATTATTACTACGGGGGTTTTAGCAAAATAACATTTAAGCAGGAAATATCAGGAAATGAGAAAGTGGTATATGAAAGTACAAAGGGGGATTATCCTGCAACAGAAAAAGCATCAATAAAAATATCTGATTTTCTGAAGACAAAAGTTAATATAATGTCATCAAAAAATTATTCCTATTATGAAACAAGCCCACATACAACTGAGAAAAATTATTTAAAAAGTGAGGGCGGTTGTATTCTTTCCGCTAAAGACAGCATATTTATTCCTGAAATAGAAAAATTTTATAAAGTTCGTACTCTACCCCTCGAAAAAAGCTTTGTTTCAAATCTTCCTTACAAAGGCAAGATATCAATACTTATTTCAGCTTTTCGTTTATATCCAAAGTTATACAGGTATGTTAAAAAACAGGGTTACGATTTCAATGCACCAGTGACTGAAATATTTGATCCTGTAACTAAAAGCATTACTTACAGAATGAAAATCATTGAAGTTAAAGAAGAAGCTGTTGAGATAAAAAAATAATCATACAGGTTTATCCCATCCTTTAAGTTACTTCCTGAAATATTAATTTTCACTTAATAATAAGTTTGGATCTTATATTATAATAGGTGTTATAGAATTAAGTTAATTATTACTAAACTACACCAGGTAAAGGCAAAATAAATAAAGATCTTATAACGATTTATAGTATTACTTATCTTATTCTAAAGTAAGCTTATTTATTAAAAGTGGTAGTTTGAGTTTTAATAAATAAAATAATAAGATAATTACCAACCCCTAAAAATAAGATAATCAAAACCCAATAAACTAAAAAGGGCATTATTAGAAACTTGCTATTTTAATTGGTATGGCTAAATTAGTAAGTTGAATTATGAGTAAATAACAATTAAGGGTATATCAAGCAATAAAAAAGCAAGCATTATAGGAATAAGGGTTAA
>CAZMDE010000221.1:0-5053 GCA_964564355.1 uncultured Bacteroidales bacterium
GAAGATCCTAAAAAGGATATTAAACTATATGTAAACTCTCCCGGTGGTCATGTTTCCGCTGGCTTGGCTATTATAGATACCATGAATCATATAAAGAATGATGTTTCTACTGTTTGCGTGGGTATGGCCGCTTCTATGGGGGCTGTTATCCTTGCTTCTGGGGCTAAAGGCAAACGCTATTCCCTACCAAATTCAGAGATTATGATCCATCAACCTCTAGGTGGCGCTCAAGGTCAAGCTACAGATATTCAGATCACCGCTAAGCAGATCTTGAAGTTGAAAGATAAATTAAACCAAATGATGTCCAAGCAAACCGGCAAACCCCTAGCTCAAATCGAAAAAGACGCGGATCGCGACTATTATATGTCCGCCGATGAAGCTAAAAAGTATGGAATTGTAGATAAAGTGCTTCAGTAAATCAAAGAAAGTAAAAAGTCTCTTTTAGTTTATTTTGACCTTCAATATTTTGAATAAATCAATTATTATACAAACTACATCTCTGAATAAGCTCTCTTGTCTCCATCAGAAATATTTAAACCAAGTTTTTCAATGACTTGTGTTAAAGCATTTTGGGTAGAAGAATTCACTCCGCGAATTTCCACAAAATTTCCTAAATCAGTTTCTACACCTAAAATATTTTTAACCACCTTGTCTAAACTAAAGGTCACACCGTCTAACTGATAAAGGGTGCGATCTTTGGTAACAATGTTAACATTATTGCTATACATATTGACAAATATATCTTTGGTTTTTTGATCAATTTCAAAATCTATTTTTGGTCTAATTCTAAAATCTCCGCCCTTATTTGGACCCTTATATGTTACTATATATTTACCATTTTCTTCTCTAGTACGAAGAGCTTCACCGGTTTTTAAAAGATCTCTATCTTTAGGGTTGTAATAAGTATCAACTTGGAGTGAACTACTAATTCGTTCGGCACCTAATTTTCTTAGAAATTCAGGCGAAATATCCGCTTTAAATTTTAATTGCATCTCTTTCATTCCACGGGCTTCTACTTCTGGATTATATTCATTACTGATCACAATATCAGCATTTTCTTTAGTGTTTTGAATATGTTCATTATGCATTGGTTCTACCACCTTCGCAAAATAATCTAAAATATCATCTGGATTCTTACCACGAGACTCTATATCACGAAGAATTCGGCGCACCAACCTACCATGCGTTCCTACTTCTACAAAAACTTTAATATCTCCAACCTCTAGCAAGACTTGATTCAGGGCAAACAAACCTTCTACAATTATTATTTTCTTTGGATCTATTCTTTCGGTTTTATCAGCTTCACCAATCTTAAAATTGTAAATTGGTTTTTCAATTGTTTGACCATTCTTTAAAGCGGTCAAGTGTTCATTAAACAATTCTAGATTTATAACTTCTGGCTGATCAAAATTGTAATAAATTCCCTCTTCAGCTTTGGCTTTTATAAAAGTTAAGCCTTTATAATAGTCATCTAAAGACAAGATGATAGATTCTTCAGTAAAAGCTTTGTGAATTTTATCTGCCACTGCACTAGTTTTTCCAGAAGCTGAACCACCAGCAATTAAAATAATTAAAGGACCAACTTGTTCATTTTTCTTAGCTTCTATTTCTTTTTTTAAAAAATCAACCCCCTCTTCTAATTCAAAAGTTGTTTGTTCTTCTTTTTTCTCTGGATTACCATGAACTGCTAAAGAAAAGTTTTTGTAAGTAATGTCATTAGAAATATCTTCACCAAACCATTCTGGTGGAACAAATTCCAAAGCACTATTTTCATCAGCAAATTCTACTTCTACTACCATTAAACCTTCTAAATCACCCTGATATATATCAAGCTCAGCTAAATGACCATCGGACAAAGAAATTTCATATCTTGTTTTTTCTACTATTTGTTCTTTTGTCTCTAACCAAAGGTTTTTAAATTCTTCTTGAGATATCTCAATTTCATTTTCCTCTCTTACTACTCCCAGTCCGCTTTTTTCAGTTTTATAAAATTTATCGTCTTTTTGTCTTATTCTTACTTCTACACCATCTTCAGAAACAGAGATATACCCTTGCCTAATTTCTTTTTTAGGGAAAGAAGCTAAATTTTCTGGTAAACTTTTTACTTTGAACTTCCTCTCAATTTCTTTAACTACTTCTGGTTCTATTGATTTTTCTATTGTCATAATAAATACATTATACACTAAGATAGTGATATTAAAAAAGCCCGGTCAAATGAGCGACCGGACTTTGTTGATAGTTGTCTATGGCTTATCGGGCCATTTTGCCGAACAATCGGCATAAAGGTGAGAGAAGGTTTGCTAGGCCTTCACGGAGTGACTTGAGGCACCCTTCGTGTGGTTTGCCGAAGCAGAGTCCAGATCTGCCGGCTAAGCCAACAAATCAGTCTCCACAGCTGACGGGTAATCCACCGAAGGAAATTCTGGAGCTGTAGCCCGAACCATCGTCCTAAGGCCTTAAGTGGCCTAAGCACAAAGGTCTTGAGCGCCCACCTGACTGGCCTTATGACAAGCCAATCAACCACCCCAGCCCAGTACTTCTTAAAAGACTGGGATCCCCCAACCATGAACACCAACCCCGATAAGGCGATCATGAGGGTTAGGATGCTTGCCAACACGCTGTTTGAATTATTCATTTTATCCCTTTCTACTCCTTTTGGAGCTTTGTTTCAAAGAACTTTTCTGTTTCGCTCTTTTGAGCTCATCAGCGAGAGTACACACTCTCGGACAGACCTGAGTTACTCTTTTTCGCTCAGGGTTTTTTAAAAAGTGGTTGTCTCCACTATTATCTCCTATCGGAGAACCCTCTTGGTCTGCTTGTTGATAGCTTGGCGCAAGACGCGTTCTGTCATTGCATCCACCTGTCTAGGTGAGGACAGGAAGACAACGTAGAAAATTCTACCGTCTTCAGGGTGATCAAGACAAGCGTCTCCGCAGATCGCTTCCTCAATTACCTCTTCAGGGTCAGTCTCCGTCCCGTCTAAAACCAAAACATTTTGGACTGGGACGGGGACGGGTGAGTGGTCAATGAACATGATTACCTCCTTTGTGTTGTTAATGAACTTCTGTTTCGTCCTTTTGGACTCATCAGGCAAGATACACATCTTGCGACAAAATCAGGAGGTTAACAGGTGTTGGTTAAACACCAGCAACCTCCTGGGAGATGATCCATTATGTTTGCGGTCTCTCTACTTGCACCATCTTGATGCATTTAGATTTTCCACATAATGGTCTACGACAATCTCCATGCCGTGCAGGTTAAGGGTTACCAACCCCTACAAGATTCCAAGGCTTTGACAACAGAGCTCTGTCTGTTGCGCCTCCAAAATCTACTCCAGATCTTTGGACTATCTGGTTCCTAGCTCGCGAAAACTAGGGAAAAAACGCCCAACCCCTGCAAGAGTCCTGCGTTTTGATAAAAAATCGAATTTAATTTCTTATCAAAACGCAGGACGATTCTATTTTCTCAAAGAACTTTCCGTTTCGTCGTTTTCGACTCATCGGGCGAAGTACACACTTCGCGACGGTAACGGGAGTTCCCCAACTCCCGCCGTGTTTATTCAAACCCCAAGGACTCTCAGTACCCAATCGATGGCTGTATCGTCTGTCAGGGTGTAGTACTTTCTTCCCCGACGGCCCAGTTGCTCTTCCACGAGCACAGTCTCAGGCATCGTCGCCTCGATTTTATCCCGAGTCTTCTTGGTCAGCCTCTTTGTTTCAAGAAGGTGCCTAAAGATTCTCTCGGTCCAAACATCGTGGTCTTTATCTCCAATTTTTATTTGGAGTATGAGACGTGCCGGCGTTGCTGTGATATAGGTTCCGCAACCTCCGCCAACCACTCGTTTACCCTGGATGAATTCTGATGGCCAGTTCCCTTTGACTTCATGGCTTTTGACACCACGAGTACATTGAGTCTTGGAGGCCACATACATCATCTCGATAGTTTCCGCGTTGATTGTTTTCTGATTATTCATCTTACCCTCCTTGTGTTGTTGTTAATGTCCTGTTTTGTTGTCTGGAAATAGCATATATCAAAAAAGAAGATGTTGCTTATATTTAATATCTGTTTTGTAATATAAATTGAATGAATTCTAAAAACTCCTTATATCTCAACACTTCCTACTCAAAAAATATGTAATAAATAGTTACATAAAAATTAAATATCTATAAAAAACATAAAAAATACCTTAAATATTTACTTTTTTATGTATTAAATGTTATAATAAATGTAAGCTAAAATTACAAGTTTAATAAATAAAAATATGGATAAAAACAAGATTTTAGAGAAAATAGGTCTCACTAAGAACGAAAGCGCTATTTATATAGCTCTTTTGGAGATGGGAACATCTACCATCTCACAGATTTCTGAAAAAACCTCTATTCATAGACCACTTATCTATAAAGCTATCCCCTCCTTACTCGAAAAGAAACTAATAACCAAAACTCAAAAACTAAAAAGTGTAGTCTTTGGAGCAGAACCGCCAAATAGACTAGAAACATTATTTGATGATTTAAAAATAGATTTTTTTGAGATCTTACCAGATATGGAAGATGCTTATAATAGCAGTGAGAAAAGACCAAAGATTAGATTTTTAGAAGGTAAAGATGGTACCAAAAGGATCTTTGATGATGTGGTCAGAAGTCTAAAAAAAGGCGATGTCTTTTACCGCTATAGTTCTAATAAAGATGGTAATGAAAAGAAAGACAAATATGTACCAAAAATTTACCGAAAAATGCGAGATGAAAAAAAACTTCAAAGAGAAGTTATTACTAATGCTCAAACCGCTGTACATAAAAAACCAAGTTTAGATCGATTTACAAAAACCATGCCGGAAGACTTTGGCCCTTTTGAGCACAATGTAACTGAGATTATCTATGGAAACAAAGTAGCTTTCATTGATTATAATACTGAAACTGCCACAATTATTGAAAGCAAAAGAATAGCTGATTTTCAAAAACAGATATTTCAGACTTTTTATAAAAAGTTAGATTAAACAAAAAGGGTTTTTCTACGGTGTTTTTTGTTTTACAAAAAATTAGACATTTTCCTTAAA
>CAZMDE010000222.1:0-3096 GCA_964564355.1 uncultured Bacteroidales bacterium
AGAAATATATAAGCAGATTCAGCCTGTATAGCATAAGCGCTGATTATCATGCCTTCAATAAGCTGATGCGGGTCTCCTTCAAGCAATAACCTGTCTTTAAAGGTTCCTGGCTCCATTTCATCAGCATTACATATAAGATATCGTTGTTCGTGGCCTGTATTTTTCTGAGGCACAAAGCTCCATTTCAAACCTGTATTAAAACCTGCACCTCCGCGGCCTTTTAAACCGGAATCTTTGACAGTATTAATTATGTCAGCAGGTTTCATTTCTTTGAGAACTTTCTTCAGAGAGCTATAACCGCCAGCTTTGATATAATCTTTTATACCAAGAAATCTTTCTCCGGGACGTATATTTTTAGTTAAAGGCCTCTCCATTTAAGATATACGAATTACGATTTACGATTTATATATTCGTTTAATATTTCGTCAACCTTATCATTTGTAAGATTGTCATAAGTTTTATTATCAATTATCATGCATGGTGCTTTGTCGCAGTTGCCAAGACAGGAATTTGGCAGCAATGTAAATCTGCCGTCAGGAGTTGTCTCTCCGTAGCCTATACCTAATTTGCCGGAAATATGCTTTAGGATATTTTCATAACCCATAATCCAGCAGCTGACACTGTCGCACAGCAGAATCACATGTTCGCCCACAGGTTTGCGGTAGATACGGCTATAAAAAGTAGCAACACTGTCAAGGTCAGCAGCAGTCATATCAAGGGCTTCAGCAACATCCTTAATGCTTTCGTCAGATATCCATCTCTTATTGTTTTGAACTATCTTCAAAGCTTCAATGCTTGCAGCACTCTTTTGAGGATAATGCTCTGTAACTTCGTGTATCAGTTTTTTTTCCTCTTCCGTCAGCATTTATTTTAGTTTAAAGTTTCAAGTTTTAAGTTAAAAGTTAAAAGTTTTCAGCATATAACCTTTATTTAACTTTTAATTCATCATTCATAATTTCATTTATCTGTCCAGGTCTGCCAATACAAAATCAACCCCACCTAAAATTGACAGCAGGTCTGCAACAGTATATCCCTTGCTTATATATGGCACCATCTGAATATGCGGGAAAGACGGAGTCCTGATTCTTGACCTGTATGCAGAAGTATTCCCATCGCTAATCAGATAATAACCATTATTGCCTTTTGGCGCCTCAATGCCTACAAATGCTTCACCCTCGGGAATAACCGGTCCCCAGCTAACTCCGAGAAAATGATTTATCAATGTCTCAATATCCTTCATTGTTTTTTCTTTCAAAGGAGGAGTAGCCAGAGGGGAATCAGATTTATAAGGACCTTCGGGCATATTGTCAATGCACTGCTCAATAATTCTAAGGCTTTGCCTGATCTCTTCAACTCTCACCAGAGCCCTGTCATAGCAATCCCCGTTTTTTCCAAGTGGTATGTCAAACTCAAAATTCTCTATTCCCGAGTAAGGTCTCTTTTTGCGGAAATCCCAGTTAAAGCCGGTTGCTCTCAGTCCGGGACCTGTAACACCCCATTCTATTGCTTCTTCAGTTGTATAAACTCCAATGCCTACAGTTCTTGCTTTAAAGATGCTGTTCTTCAAAATAAGGCTATCGTATTCTTTAAGCTTTTTGAGCTGGTATTTGATATAATTCCTGAACATGTTTTGCCATCCATCAGGCAAATCCTGAGCAACGCCGCCAATCCTGAACCATCCCGGATGCATTCTTCCGCCTGTAACAGCAGATACAATTTCCATAGCTTTTTCCCTGTCATTGAAAGTATAGAAAGCAGGCGACATCTGTCCGAGGTCCTGTGCAAATGTGCCATACCAGACAAGATGGCTCATAACCCTGAACAGTTCAGTCATGATTATCCTGATAACCTGCACCCTGTCGGGAACTTTAATGCCTGCCAGCTTTTCAACCGCAAGCACATAAGGAAGATTGTTCATCACGCCGCCCAGGTAGTCAATGCGGTCAGTATAGGGTATAAATTTATGCCAGGTCTGGCGTTCGCCCATCTTTTCAGCCCCGCGGTGGTGAAAGCCGATATCAGGGACAATGTCAACTATATCTTCACCATCCAGTTGCAGGATAAGGCGCAATAAGCCATGAGTGCCCGGGTGCTGAGGTCCGATGTTAAGAAACATAAAATCCGAATCAGCACTTTCTTTTTTTAATCCCCAGTCTTCAGGTTTGAAATGAAGATTTTCATCTTCAATCTCTCTTATCTGCTCTGTCAGAACAAAAGGCTCTTTTTCAGTAGCTCTTGCAGGGTGTTCTTTTCTCAGCGGATGGCCTTCCCACGACTGCGGCAGTAATATTCTTCTCAGGTTTGGGTGTCCGTCAAATTTAATGCCGAACATATCATACACTTCCCTTTCATACCAGTTGGCAGAGGTCCAGATACCTGTTACAGATGCCAAGCTGGGATATTCTCCTTTCAAAGCAACTTTTATTCGAAGGTCCTGATTTCTGTCAAATGACAGCAGATGATAAACAACAGTAAAATCACTTAGAGGCTGACCGCTTCTTTTATTCCTGTATCTCTCATCAATTGCTGTAAGGTCATAAAGCATTTTGAAAGGCTGCCTTATCTCATTTTTCAAATATTTTAGTACAGATACAAGGTCATTTTTATTAATCCAGACAGTTGATATTTTATCTATGGTATCCTGAACGAAAAAGTCAGATTCAGTGAATCTGCTCTTTAGTTCATTTATAACACCATTTTGAAAGTCTGCCATTAGATATCAGTAATCAGTTTTTTAGTTATTTTTAATCTGTAATCTGTAATCTGCAATCTTCAAATCGTATTAGGCGGACGCAGAGTTGTCATTTTCATTCTTTCATCTCTTTTAAGGTCTTTCATTGATATCTTTTCCGGTTTAATTATCTTTTGCTCACCTGCTATCCAGCTCAACGGACGTCTTTCCTTGCCTGCAGAATCTCGCAGCATTAACAAACCTTCCATAAATGCATCCGGTCTTGGAGGGCAGCCCGGAACATAAACATCCACAGGCAGAATCTTGTCAACTCCCTGCACAACACTGTAAATGTCAAACATGCCTCCTGAATTGGCGCAGGAACCCATTGAAATAACCCATCTTGGTGCCATCATCTGCTCATG
>CAZMDE010000222.1:3106-5042 GCA_964564355.1 uncultured Bacteroidales bacterium
GCAGCCTTTTAATAATTGGAGCCATCTTGATAAATACAGTACCTGCTATTATCATTATATCAGCTTCGCGAGGCGTGCCTCTTATTACCTCTGCTCCGAAACGCGCAATATCATATTTGCTGGTCAAACTTGTAGCCATCTCCACAAAACAGCAGGACAAACCAAAAGCAAAGGGCCACATTGAGTTCTTGCGTCCCCAGCCTATCAGGTCGTCAAGTTTGCTCAATATCAACGACTGGCTTACTGTCTCTTCAAGAGATTGATTTATGTTTTTATAATTCTCCATTTCCCATTTTTCTTTTCATCGCTTTTATTATTTTCTTCCCTTTCGGTCCGAAGTCCAATGCTCCTATTCCCCATTCGTAAATCAGTACAGCCATTAAAATAAATATAAATATAGAAACACCGATATATCCTGCTAAACCCAATTCCCTGAAAGTGACAGCCCAGGTCATAATAAAAGCAGCATCAAGGTCGAATATTACAAAGAACATAGCAATCAGGAAAAAATTAGAATTAAACCTTAGTCGGGCAGTGTCAGTTGGCTGTATGCCTGACTCAAAAGGCTCATCCGTCATCTTCTCCTTATGTCTTTCTCCCAGAAAATAAGATAAAATAACCAAAGCTGCTGCTATCAAAATAACCAAAGCAGCAAAGATTATAAAAGGTATAAGAGTTGGATTACTTTCAGTCATTTAACGCTTTATAAAAGATAATGAATCAAAATGAGTATTACAACTGCAAGCAATAATATAGTCAGGAGAAAAAGAATTGCCGGACCTATTACTATGATCAGTAAAACAGCTAAAACAATTACGGCTAAATACAATAATAATTTATCATTAGGAATGTCAAGGAATCTTAAAACCTTTGAGAGAATTTTTCCTGCTCTGCTTTGCTTTTTATTTGTTTCAGCATTTAATGCTTTCTGAGTTGCTGTGATTTGTTTCAGAGAAGGATTGCTTGAACTGAGCAGGGAGATTAGTGAATTTTGAATTTTGAATTTTGAATTTTGAATTCTTTTAATATTATTTTTTTTAATTGTTTCTTCAGGTATTTGCTCGCTTGATGTTTCTTTATTTTCAACTATTATATCTTTAATTGATTCGCTTTGAGTTGAGATGTTTGTATTGCTCTCATGCTGTTTATTAATGTCATCTGCAATAGAATTAACAGGTACTTTCTTAAGATTATATTTGCTTTCTGTGAACAATCTTTGCTGACTGCAGGAAGATAAAACAATGAGCAATGCTAAAATAGTCGTAAGTCGTAAGTTGTAAGTCGTGAGTAAAGAGTAGATAGTAGAAATACAAGAAGATTTAATTTTTGTCATAAAAGTATTTATTAAAAATTTAATGCAAATATATCGTTAATGTTTTATTTTTACATACAATTGTGAATAGATTTTAACAATTTTTATAATATTAGCGAAGAGTGATGAGTGAAGAGTAATAAGCAAATATTTTGCTGATTAATAAAGGGGGGTAATCGGGATATGACGGCAATGTATACACCATGTATAAGCTATTGATAATCAAAGAAAACCCCTGAGGAATACCATTGGAATATTATTCGAACACTATTCGAACACTCTTGGAACGCTTTTGGAGTTTCAGATTTTTAGTTTAAGGGTATGCTGAAACATTAAATAGTAGAAACAATTGCGAAAAAAGAAAGCAATACTTGTGTACATAACATTAAAAATTACAAATTACAATATCCAAATGACAAATAATTACCAAATAACAAATATTAAACAATTACTTATAAACAATATCAAAAATTATACCAAAACTATATTAAAAAACAAATAAGTCTTAAAAATAGATGTTACAAATATAGTCATATTTGCGGTTACTTTTACAATAAAGTGAAAATATTTATATAAATATTGATATAAAAATTATTATTGTATTTTTGTAAATAAATTTTAAAA
>CAZMDE010000223.1:0-350 GCA_964564355.1 uncultured Bacteroidales bacterium
CCACCGGTGCTAATGGAATTAATGGGATAACCGGACCTACAGGAACTACAGGTGTAAATGGTATTACGGGAGCAACGGGGGTTACAGGGGTAAATGGCACAAATGGAGTGACCGGTGCAACAGGACCAACAGGAACAGGGTTACCAACCCAAACAGGAAATGGAGGAAATTTTTTAACTACAGATGGAACAACAGCCTCATGGTCGCCTGTCAGATGGAATTATCTTAAAGACCCCAATGGCAATCTTAATTTAAACATGGCAAATTATACAAGCAATTTTAACTTTTCAAATACTGCATTGACAACAGATATGTTTAAATTCTTTAATAATACCGCTATTAATTCAGGC
>CAZMDE010000223.1:360-5029 GCA_964564355.1 uncultured Bacteroidales bacterium
TCGTATATGGGAATTTTCCAAAGCACTTCAATTTCTGCTTCAAATGCAGGAGGAATACTAAAATTATCGCATAGTGGTTCAGGAAGCTTACTGGAACTAACATCATCCGGAGTTACAACCGGCAGGATGATGGATGTTACCACAACAGGCAGTGGATGGACAGGAAACGGAACAAGCAATGGTTTGGTTAATATTTCCTCTTCAACACCAGCAGGAACAGGGGGCAGCTCATCCATACTGATGAAACTTGACCGCTCAGGGTTTAATAATAACAGCAATCATACTTCTTATGGCATTTATTCATCATCATCAACTAATCCACCTGCATCAGGAAATGCAACTGATATAGCAGGATATTTTGTGGCAAACGGGGCAGCAGGAATAAATCAGACAGCAAATAATACCGGGGGATCATTTTTAGCAAATGGCATGACAACGGGAAGTATGAATGGAATAGTCAATAATACAGCAGGATTATTCACAGCAAGCGGCACACCCAGCGGCGGAACGGTAACCAATATAGCTGGTCAATTCAGTGCTTCAGGAGGAACTAATAACTATGCACTAATAGTTCCATCAGGCAGTGGCAGTGTAGGTATTGGCACTTCCACTCCCAACACAAAACTACAGGTATCAGGCGGAATGAGTTTACCAATAAGTGTTGTTTCGGGTGCATCTACAATAACTTTGGATAATACATATTATACTGTCGTAATTTCAAATGGTGCAACAAATACTATAAATTTTCCTGCAGCAGGAGCAGGTAATTCCGGTTGGGTTTATGTAATAGTAAATCAAAGTGCAGGAGCAAGAACTACAAGCAGCTATAAGAGCCTGCCTTCAGGTGGCGCTGCTACTACTGTCGCTGCAGGAACAAGTATTGTTATACAGAGTGACGGGGTTAATTGGTATCAGATACAATAATAGGCTTAAGGCGTAAGGTGTGAGGCGAAAGGCATAGGGCAAAAACGATTGAAAGATTTGCAGATTATAAGATTCAAAGATTTGAAGATTATCAAATCATCAAATTTCATATCCTTCCTGGATTTTATTTATTATTTTTACATCTGTGTTAAATATTAAATCCTACTTTTGTAGTGATAATATTTTACGAACAGATAGATATTTACGCCAAACTAACAAATAAATGAAATAAAATGAAGAAAAAATACCTTTTAATTTTTATTCTATTAGGCATAATAGTTATTTTTTCTGTCTGCCATAGTAAAAGGAATGCGAAGGATAATTCAAAGAAAATTTTCAGGTTTAACTCATTAACTGCTCCTTCATCATTAGACCCCGCTTTTGCATATGATATTGCAAGCGCCTGGATTGACCAGCAATTATATAACGGGCTTGTTCAATTTGATAACAAACTTAATATCCTTCCCTGTATTGCAAAAAGATGGGAAATTTCTGAAGACGGAATGATGTATACTTTTCATTTAAGGAATGATGTTTATTTTCATGATAATAAAGTTTTCAAAAATGGTAAAGGGAGAAAGGTAAAAGCTGCAGATTTTGCATACAGTTTTAACAGGATAGTTGACCCGGCAGTAGCTTCTCCCGGGCTTTGGATATTTTCAAATGTGAAACGGAATGAGGATAAATCTTATGCATTTTATGCTAAAGATGATTCAACATTTGTTATAAATTTAAATCAATGCTTTTCTCCTTTTATCAGCATTCTTACAATGCCATATTGTTCTGTTGTTCCTAAGGAAATTGTTGAATATTATAAAAAAGATTTTCGTAGAAATCCAGTAGGAACAGGGCCATTTATGCTTTCTATTTGGAAAGAAGGATTAAGGTTAAATCTTGAAAAAAACACAAATTATTTTGAATACGAAGGCAAAAGAAGGCTACCTTTTCTGGATGGCATATCGGTTTCATTTGTTATTGATAATCAGTCTGTCTTATTTGATTTTTTAAAGGGGAACCTTGACTTTATTTCTGGTAATTTACCAGCTTTCAGAATAGCACTACTGGATAAAAATAACAACCTGAAGCCAGAATATGCTAATAAATTTAAATATATAACAGGCCCTTATCTAAATACAGAATTTTTAGGTTTTAATATTGACAAAAATATTCCTGTTAATAAGAATAACCCTCTATTAATAAAAGAAGTCAGACAGGCAATAAATTATGCTATTGACCGAAAAATGATTGTTAAACATCTACGCTATGGCATTGGCATACCTGCAACAAAAGGATTTATTCCTGAAGATATTTTATTTTCCGAAAAAAATATTAATTATAGTTATGAATATAATCCCGGAAAAGCTGCAGAACTTTTGAAAAAAGCAGGATTTCCTGGAGGAAAAGGCATGCCTGAAATTGATTTATATACAACTTCCTATTATAGTGATATATGCCAGTATATTCAAAATCAGCTCTCGGAAATAGGAATTAATATGAAGATTGAAGTTAATCAGGCAATTACTATTCAGGACATGACAACTCATTCAAAAGTTAATTTCTTTAAGATTGCCTGGATTGCTGATTATCCTGATGCAGAAAATTTTCTAAGTGTATTTTATTCAAAAAATTTTAATCCCAATGGTCCCAATTATTTTCACTTTTTGAATAAAAAATATGATGAGCTATTTGAAGAATCACAGAAGGAGTTTGATTTGGGGAAACGTATAACTTATTACAAGGAAATGGAAAAGATAATATTTGATGAATCGCCTGTTGTTAATCTATATTACGATAAGGTTGTCAGATTTACTCAGAAAAACATAAGCGGATTAGGCTCTAATCCAATGAATTCACTTGATCTGAAAAGGGTTGAGAAGAAGACCATAGTCCACTGACCACAGACTACTGTTTTGGTTTCGAGTTTTGGGTTTAAAGTTTAATGATGGCTATCTGCAATCAGCTATCAGCCGTCAGTTATCAGTTAATTTGCAATCTATTAATTACTGAATTTATCAATTTCCAATAGAAGGATAGGGGAAAATGACTTTTTATATTTTTCAAGTCTTTCGGGGTTATCTTTGAATATAATTTGTGAGGCTATTAAAATGTTTGAAGCGAAGTTTTTCAATGAGTTTATTTTTTTATTCAGAAGTTCTAATATCTCAGCATTCCTGACATACATATCTTCCTTTATTTTTTCAATTTCAATAAGGTCGTTAGCAAGTATCTGAAGCATTTCTATTTTTTCAATATTATAACCAGCTTTAAACAGTTTATTTTTATTATTGGAAGATGCCTTATAAAGAGTATTCATAAAATATATCATCATATTGAGCGACTTTCCTGTAGAATGATAATCATTAAACCCAAAGAGGTTCAATCCAGAGCTTTTATCAGAAAACACTTTTATTACAAAACTTTTAAGTTCTATGTATGCATTTTTACATTCTTCTATTTTTAACTTCTGCTTCTTTTTAATCATCAGAATCTCGTTTTCAATATTATTGTATAAGTTGGGTTTGACAAATTCTTCTAAAGCTTGTTTAAATTCCATTTTAAAATTATTTCCGAACAAAGAAAAATCGAAATTAACAAATTTCAGTTCGTCTTTTAAGAACAAATGATAAATTGAATGATACGCATCAATTATTTCAGAGTCTGTTAAAATGTTTATACTATTTTTACTTTCTGACATATTATGAAATTAATATTATAAGCACAGAGTTTAATTAGTTATAAACAGAATTATATAATTTAGCGAATATATATACGAAAATTTATATCAACAAATTTGAAAATGCCTGATAATAAAGGATTATAAAATTGATAGTTTATATAATCCCTTGTCATTATTGTGTTTCGGGATTTCGTTTCTAAACAGAATAAACAAGTTTTATATGAATTGTTGAATAAAGAGTAGTATTCAAGGATTAATATATTGAAATACAGATATTTGAAATAAAGTTTTTTCTTTCGGAATGCTTATATCTGTGAAAAATTGTTTATAAGTATGTATTGAAATAGAGGTAATTCGTAAGACATAAGTTGTTAGTAAACACAAAGAAATCAATCATTTTTTTTTTGAGACATTTTTTTATCAATCCAGCCTATAAAATCAAAATATTCAAGAAATTTAGCTTCAAATGGATCCTTGCTAAGGTCTATCAATTTATATTTAAGTGCAGTAAACAATATAAGAAGATTGTCTTCAGACTTATTCTTTGCAAGAGCCTTGATAAAGTCGAGAATAATCTTCTCCATTTTATATAGAGTTTTATGAATTATAAGAAAACGATAAACAGCAACTAATCTGTAACGAAGCAAATCATAGTTCTTCAGCTCATAATGAATTATAAGGTTTAAAATGTTAGCCATATTAATCAAATCAATCCTGAGCAAACCTGTCTTCATATTAATCAGCTTGTTATTCCAGTAAAGCCCTTTTTTAAACATGCCGTTTTCTAGATAAAATTTGGAAATATAAAAAAACAGTTCTGCCTCGGTTTCATTGTCATTGGTTAAAATTATGTTTGAATTATTAATTTCGTTTTCGATTTTATGAATAAGTTCTATACCCTCATTGAACTTTTTAAGTCTGGAGTACATATTGAGTTCAAATACATAAATCACCAGCATCCTTTCAATAATAAACTTTTGACTAATCATTGCATTATTAAGAAATGATTTAAGCTTACTGCAATATAAGAATGCTGCTGAGTCCATAGACTCCCCTACTTCGGGATAT
>CAZMDE010000224.1:0-1356 GCA_964564355.1 uncultured Bacteroidales bacterium
CATTACTGAGCGCAGATTGTGCTTTTTCAAAGTGTTAAGCACATTTACACTGCAACAGTCAAACTCAACGCTGCTGCCTATCCTGTAAGCACACGAACCAAGCACTATGACTGACTTATTATCATTTTCATATTCAATGTCATTCTCTGTTCCGTTATAGGTAAGGTAAAGATAATTTGTCTGTGCAGGATATTCAGCAGCTACTGTGTCAATCTGCTTTACACAGGGAACTATGTTGAGCTTCTTTCTGTGCTCCCTCACCTTCATTGAATAATCCGTCACATCATTATTTATTCCTTCTTCGCTCTTCGCTCTTCGCTCTTCGCTAATCACTATTTTTGCTATCTGGAAATCAGAGAACCCTGCTTTCTTTGTATCTCTAAGAAGTTCTTCCGGCACTTCCTCAATGGAATTATAAACCGCCATCTCATTTCTCAGGTCAATTATATTCTTCAGCTTATAGAGAAACCATTTGTCAATCTTTGTCAGGTCATATATCTCATCTATTGAAAAGTTTTTATAAAGCGCCATTGCAATGACAAATATCCTCATGTCAGTAGGATTGCTCAGTTCCTGCCTAATATCTTCAGTATTCTCAAATTCAATGTCCTTGTTGCCAACAAAGCCGTGCATGCCCTGCCCTATCATCCTCAGCCCTTTCTGTATTGCCTCTTCAAACGTCCTTCCTATTGACATAACCTCTCCAACGCTCTTCATGCTGCTGCCAATCTGCTTGGAAACACCTTTGAATTTACCCAGATCCCAGCGGGGTATTTTGCAGACAATATAATCGAGAGCAGGCTCAAAGCAGGCTGTTGTTGTCTTTGTTATTGAGTTCTTAAGTTCATGCAATGAGTATCCTAATGCCAGCTTTGCAGCTACAAATGCAAGGGGATAGCCCGTTGCCTTGGACGCAAGAGCGCTTGAGCGCGACAGCCTTGCATTCACTTCTATTACCCTGTAATCCTCTGAATTGGGGTCTAATGCATACTGCACATTGCATTCTCCGATAATGCCTACATGCCTGATTATCTTTATTGCTATTTCCCTCAGCTTGTAATATTCGCTGTTAGTCAGAGTCTGCGAAGGTGCAACTACAATACTTTCACCAGTATGTATTCCCAAAGGGTCAAAGTTCTCCATATTGCAGACAGTAATGCAGTTGTCATATTTGTCGCGGACAACCTCATACTCTATTTCTTTCCATCCTTTAAGAGATTTTTCTATAAGCACTTGTTCTGAATATGAAAAAGCTTTGGCAATCATTTGCAGAAGCTCTTCCTCATTATTGCAAAATCCGCTCCCCTGTCCGCCAAGTGCATAGGCAGCACGTATTATAACAGGATAGCCAAGCTT
>CAZMDE010000224.1:1456-2591 GCA_964564355.1 uncultured Bacteroidales bacterium
ATTTCATCCAGCTTTTTAACAAATAATTCCCTGTCTTCTGTGTCAATTATCGCTTGTATCGGCGTGCCTAAAACCTTAACATTATATTTCTCAAGCACTCCTGATTTAAATAATTCAATACCGCAATTCAGCGCAGTCTGTCCGCCAAATGAAAGCAATATTCCTTCGGGCCTTTCTTTCTTTATAACCTGCTCGGCAAAATAAGCAGTTACAGGAAGGAAGTAAATTTTATCTGCTATGCCTTCGGATGTCTGGACTGTTGCAATATTGGGATTTATCAGCACAGTTTCTATTCCTTCTTCCTTAAGAGCTTTAAGAGCCTGTGAACCCGAATAGTCAAACTCACCTGCTTCACCAATCTTCAAAGCACCTGAACCAATTATCAGAACTTTTTTTATTTTAATTTGTCCCATATTTTAAATTTTCTTTGTGCTCTATATGTCTTAGTGGTTATATATTTTATTCCTTTTAACCACTTAGTTCGCTTAGTACACTTAGTTTTTTTCTGCCCTTAGTGTCTTTGTGTTTATATATTTTATTCTTTTAAACCACTTAGTTCACTTAGTACACTTAGTTTTCTTCTGCCTTTAGTGTCTTAGTGGTTAGATATTTTATTCCTTAGGTAAAGCTGAAAACTTTTCTGTTACCAAAGGAACAAGCTGTGATGTAATATTTTCACAATTAAAATTTATCAACAATCCTTTTGGTTTATCAAGTAATTTAAGATAAGTCAATAATTGTGCCTTAAATAATGGTATCATCTGTTCTACTGCTTTTAATTCAACAATTATGCAATCATTAATTAGTAAATCTAATCTAAGATCACATTCAATTTGCCTATTTTTATATATAACTGGTACTTTAATTTGTTGTTTAACATTTAATCCATTATAAACCAATTCTTCAACAAGACATTTTTCATAAACTGATTCAAGTAAGCCAGGTCCAAGCTGTTTGTGAACTTCTATTGCACATCCTACGATTTTATAAGCTAAACCATTGATTTCATTTTGTGTCATATTTTATATATTACAACTTAGTGTTCTTAGTGTCTAAGTGGTTATTTTAATATTTTATTCCTTAGTGTTCTTAGTGTCTAAGTGGTTATTATTTTTTATTATATCTATAAACTTAT
>CAZMDE010000224.1:2601-5023 GCA_964564355.1 uncultured Bacteroidales bacterium
ATCTGGCCCAGACTGGTGTATATTTTTACTCGATGCTTCCGGATGAAATTGCGTTTAGAAGAACGGCTTGCTTCTATGCTTTATCCCTTCATTAGTATTGTCATTTACATTAATGAAAAGTTCCTCCCACTCATTGCTCAGTGTTGCGGCATCTGTTGCAAAACCATGGTTCTGCGAGCTGATAAAGCATCTCTCCGTATCTTTCATTCTGACAGGCTGATTGTGGCTCCTGTGCCCGTATTTCAGCTTGTATGTGTCTGCTCCTGCTGCAAGAGCCAGCAGCTGATTTCCAAGGCAGATGCCGAAAACAGGCTTGTCCTTATCCAGTGCCTTCTTTATATTTTTTATGGTTTCCTCACACTGCTTGGGGTCTCCGGGTCCGTTTGAAATGAGCAGACCGTCATAATCAATTGCTGTAAAATCATAATCCCACGGAACCCTTATAACTGTTGTATCCCTTAATAAAACCCTGCGTATTATATTATTCTTAACCCCGCAATCCACAAGCACTATCTTATACTTCCCTTTTCCATAAGTTTTCACTTCTTTATTGCTCACATCAGCAACAAGATTGCGTACATAGGGATTGTAAAAATCTATGTCTTCACCCTCAAATACTATCTTGCCCGGCATTGCACCTTTTTCTCTTATTCTCTTTGTAAGCGCTCTTGTGTCCACTCCGTAAATGCCCGGTATCTTTTGCTCTTTCAGCCAGTCGCTCAAAGTCTTGTTTTTATTCCAGTGGCTGCTTTCAAAGGAATACTCGGATATAACAAGTGCTGTCACATGAATGCTGTCAGACTCAAAGAAACCTGAAATGCCATTCTTAGACTCATCCTTCGGAACGCCGTAATTGCCAATCAAAGGATAGGTCAGCACAAGTATCTGACCTTCATACGACGGGTCTGTCAGGCTTTCAGGATAGCCCGTCATTGCTGTATTGAAGACTACTTCTCCTGCAACCGACTTCTCATAGCCAAAGGAATACCCTCTGAATTCCGAACCGTCTGTCAATATTAACCTTGCTTTTTGTTTCCTGTTCATGCGGTTTCAAAAATAAATAATTATTTAAATCTTTCTTCAAGCTTTTTTAATACATCATCAAAAGAGAGGTCTTTTGCAGAAAGAAGCACCATGAAATGATATATCAGGTCAGCAGACTCATTCAGAAACAGCTCTTTGTTATTATCCTTTGCTTCGATGATAACTTCAACTGCTTCTTCACCTACTTTCTGTGCAATTTTATTTATCCCTGCCTTAAAAAGCTTTGTTGTATATGAATTTTCAGGCATGTCTTTTTTCCTCTGCTCTATCACTTTCGTAAGGCTTACAAGTATGTCTGTCTTGTTTTCCTCATCGAAGCATGTGTCGCTCCCATTATGGCAAACAGGTCCTTCAGGTATAACCTTTATCAGCAAAGTATCCTTATCACAATCCTCTTTAATGCTTAATACTTTCAGATGATTGCCCGACTCCTCTCCTTTGGTCCAGAGCCTCTGCTTTGTTCGGCTGTAAAAAGTTACAAGCTTGTCTTTCTTGGTTTTTTGAAGTGCCTCCTCATTCATAAATCCAAGCATAAGCACTTTGCCGGTTTGTTCATCCTGAATCACAGCAGGTATTAACCCGTTCATCTTTTTAAAATCCATATCTTCAGTTGTTAGTTGATAGTTCTTAGTTTATAGAAAGCATTATCAAATTATCAAATTATCAAATCACCAAATCATCACATTCTCACATTAATGTTATTCTCATGCAGGTATTCTTTTAGATCCTTAATTCCTATTTCATTATAATGGAAAATGCTTGCTGCAAGAGCCGCATCTGCTTTGCCTTTTGTGAATACCTCTGCAAAGTGCTCCATCTTTCCCGCACCGCCAGATGCAATAACAGGAATTGACAGGCTTTCCGAAAGTTTTGCCAGTGCCTCACAGGCATATCCTGTCTTAACCCCGTCGTGATCCATAGAGGTAAAAAGTATTTCCCCCGCACCTCTGTTCTCGGCTTCCTTTGCCCACAATAATAATTCTTTCTCAGTTGCAGTTCTTCCCCCATTAACATATACCACCCATTTCCCTGCAACATTTTTTGCATCTATTGCCAGGACCACAAACTGGCTTCCATAATTTTTTGCAAGCTCATCAATCAGCAAAGGATTCCTAACTGCTGATGAATTAATGGATATTTTATCAGCGCCTGCTTCAAGCAGGATCTCTGCATCGCTCCTTTCGCTTATTCCTCCTCCCACTGTAAAAGGGATATTCAGATTCATTGCAATCCTTTTCACAAGCTCAGCAAGTGTTTTTCTCTTTTCATGCGTTGCTGTGATATCAAGATACACAAGCTCATCAATTCCCTGCTCGCTGTATAATTTCCCCTGCTCAACAGGATCTCCTGCCTCAGTTATATTAACAAAGTTAATCCC
>CAZMDE010000225.1:0-4986 GCA_964564355.1 uncultured Bacteroidales bacterium
GTTAGAATTTGCCTGAACTGCGCACTTTGTGCCAGAATACATAACAGAATCCTGTCCGTTAAATTTAAAAGGTCTCATTACAATAGCATCTTTAAGCAATGTGTAAAAAACAGTGCCTTCTATTTGAACAGTTTTATTGAAAGTTTTGCCTACAGATAATTCTGCATTATATGCATTCTCAGGCTTTAAATCAGGGTTAGGCACCACAAGCAGATATTTCCCTGCTTTGGAATCATTCACCTTAGTAATATCATCAACATTAGGAGCCCTGAATCCGGTTGTTCCAAGCAGTGTAAACCTTAAATCATTTTCTGTCTTATAGACCAGACCGAGACTACCGGTTAGCGAACTGTTCTTTGGAGTAATCTTTTTATCAAACGGAAATTTCATTGTCTTCATCATAGTATCAGTATATTCCGCATTCAGAGCGATATAGTTCATTCTTATGCCCTGAGAAAATATCAGGTTTTTTCCAATTTCCCAGTTGTGAGTGATATAACCGGCAAAAGTATTCATTGAACTTCCTTTGTCAGGATACCTTGATGAGATATTCGAATTATTTTCGCCTGTAGTAAGGTTTTTAGAATATGCTTTTGAGCCTACAAGATTAATTATACCTTCAACGCCATATCTCAATTCATTCTTTTGATTATAAGTTTTATAAAGGTCAATGTTCAGACTGCCAACATCAACGGTTTCTTCCCTGTATTCTCTGGCATAATAAGTTACAGATGTTTTGCCTTCTTTAGGTTTATCGAAATTTCGTTGCATCCTGTCCTCACTAATATTCTGGTAAGCAAAAAGTACAGTTGCATTATCATAAAGTCCTTCGCTGCGATTGAAATCAGCTTTGAAAGATGCAAGAAATCTTTGTTGTGGTCCGTAATACCATTCTGCATATTTAAGTTTGCCATCGTATTTTTCTATCTCAGATAATCTGTCATAACGTGGTATATCGCTTGAATTAGAAAATTGTAAATTTAAAAGATAACTGCTTTTATCATTAGGCTTGAATAAAATCTTCTGCATCAGGTCATATTGCTTGTATCCTGTATTAATCTGAAGGTTGGGATTTTTATTCTCTACCATAGAATCTTTTCCATTGATTCTTTCAGCATAATACAGGCATTTACCCCAGCTTCCGTAAGCCGGATTATGTATATTTCCTTTTCTGAGGTCACCTAATTTTTTATTAGAAATATTTGTAAAGAACCCCCATTTCTTTAATCCGAAATTCAGGTTTATGCTTTCTGTCAATTCTTCATCAGCAGACGAAAATCTGCCCATAATTCCGGCTTTGAAATTAAGCTTGTTATCAGAAGATAATTCCGGATTTTTTGTGATAAAATGCATAACACCGCCCAAAGCATCACTTCCGTAAATAACCGAGCCCGGACCAAACACTACTTCAACCTTTTCAAGCACATTAGGGTCAATCGTGATTACATTTTGCAAATGACCGCTTCTGTATACAGCATTATTCATCCTGACACCGTCAATAACCATTAATACTTTGTTAGCTTCAAATCCCCTGATAACCGGGCTGCTTCCCCCTAATTGGCTTTGCTGTACAAATACTTTGCCGGATTGCTGCAGCAAATCCCCTGAGGATTGAGGATTCTTAAAATCTATCTCTTTTGAAGATATAACCTGTATCTTATTTGGAACGTCAGATTTTTTCTCCTCTTTTTTATTTGCAGATAATACTACCTCCTCAAGCTTTACTAAATCCTTTGTCAGAAATATAGTATTATTCTGTGATGCAATTTCTGATTTTATTATACTCTTCATTTGGTATGATATATGCCTGAAATGCATAGTATCAGTTAATATAAATGCTGATATGTCAGCATTACCGTTTTTATCAGTTTTAACAATTTTGTATTTATTAAAAACGGTTACATCTTTTATAGGCTGCAGATCTGCTTTATCAATTACTTTGATATTTTGCGGATAAGCTTTTATAAAAATGATTAAGACCAGTATCAGGACTAAAATTGATTTTCTTTTTTTCATATATATTCATATATTTAATTAGTTAGTAATTAAGTAAAAATTATTAATGTTAATACAAAGGAGACTCAACCCTTAGTATTGAACATAAAGAAAATAAAAAAAAAATATTAAGTAAGATAAAAAATCAGGCTTTGGGAGGAGGAGAGACGGGTTCTGATTCTATAGATGAGTAATTATCTTTAATTGAATTATATTTATTAATTTGGTAATTTGGTAATTTGGTAATTTGGTAATTCTGTAATAGCGCTAATTCAATTATAAGCTTTGATGCTGATTTGGATTTTTGATTTACTGGAGCATTATTATCAGTATTGTTATCTGTTTGTTTCTTCAAATCTGCAAAAAGCTTTTCTTCAGATTTGTCATTAATACAGTAGTAATAAGTATGGTTTTTATCTTTTTTAGTACGAAATATATCATAGAGCTTACCTTTATATATAAATTCCGATTTCTCCAGCCATCTTAGGTCTTTTGATTCTTTAATGTCATTAGCAATTTTTATTATTTCAAAGCTGTCATCAGGAAGTGCTCTGGAAGCGAGGCTTTTCATATTGTGCTTTATTCCATATTGCAATCCTTTAAATACGACAAAATATCCGCAAATATTGTAAATAAAGAGAGAAAGAAGTAATATGGATATGAGTTTACGCAATTTAAAGTTGTATTATTACCGCAAAAATAATAGAATTATAGTAATATTATTTTTTTAAAAATCTCAATAAAACAATTTCAACACCAAGGAAAATAAGAGAGAAAACTATAAACCATTTCCAGAGCCTTATACCGTAATTCAACTCACTTAATGCTTTGGCAAGAGGTTTGTTTTTAGCTTCAAGAATATTGTAATTTTTTAAGCCTGCTTTATCAATCATGCTAAGCAGTTGGACAGTATCAAAGTATTTCATTTCAGATTCTTTCCTGTCATAATTATAGGATAATCCCTGTAAAATATTATCATTTGCAACAGCAGTATAATTACCAGCTTCTTTAATTTGGTTATGCAGAATAATGTCAGTTTCAACCCCGTTATTCCTGTATTCAGGAATAATCTCGAAATCACTGTTGATTTTCTTAACCTTAATTATATTTTCACCGGAAGGTATATAATTATATAGCTGAATGATGTCATCCTTCTGAATAGAATAAAATAATTTATTATCACTCTGGCTGAGAAGTGCCATTTTATATAATGTAGGCACAAAAAGTGAATGTCGCGGGAAGTTGCTGTATTTAATATCAAGGGGAGAGGCAAAGAGATATATTTTGCCTTTTGACACAGACTGTAAAACAAGGAAATTGTCATTATTCTGAAGCTTCAGCAAAGATTCTGCACCAGAATGAGAATAAATGTTAATTACATAATGTTTAAAAACCGAAGGCAGGTCAGCATTTTCAGGTATCTTCTCAAATACATCATTTAAGAGATTATGAGTGATATTTATTTCTGAGATTTTGGTTTTAGCTGTATCTTTGGTAATGTAGAAAACTGAATTAACTGATTTTAAAAAGTTCTGATAACTTTCAATATCCGCATCTTCTCCAGGAAAAACAGCTATGTTGCCTCCATTATTTATATAATTGATGAGTTCCAGCGACAAGCCCGAAGATATGCTGTTCAATCCGTTTAGTATGATAAGCGTATAATTCCTGAACGAAGAATAGTCTATGCTTTTAACTGTCGAGTTTGTAAGTGAGAACAAAGAATCTTTGCTGAAAAGTGAATTGATGAATAGATTGTCATCCTTTTGATTGATGCTTAATATCGGGAGTATTGATGAAACATTATATGAAAAATAAAATGCATTATCGAATGATATCGGATAGTCGGTTATTTCAAGCGAGCAGTTGTTAATACCCTTGTCAATAATAGTAAATGGAACAATTATTTCTGTAGAAGAATTAGCATTTATGTTAACTGAAGAAACAGCACGTTGTTTGTTGTTTATGCTAAGCCTGACAGGAATTTTATCAAGGTCGTTCTTAGAAATATTTCTGATCTTAACATGCAGCTTAACTCTTTGCTCAAGGATTCTTGCGGGAGAATCAAACCAAATGCTGTCAATATATACATTGCTTATCTCATTAGGCTTTACAGGAATCAGATAATACTTAATACCAATGTCCTTTGGTAATTGGCTGACATCGCAAATGTTCTGCTGGAAATCGGAAATAATATATGCGTTTTTGCTTTTGGAATTGTTTGTATTAAGCATGTCAGCCTGCCTTGAAGAGATTTCTGAAAGCTTCCTTGATACAGATGAAATCTTAATCTCACTAACCATTTGCTTAAATTCATCAATTGTTACAAGCCGTTGATGTTTGCCCTCGAAATCATTTGTCAGAACCTGAAACAAATCAGATTGCTTATAAGCAGAAGCAATTTCAAGAGCCTTGTTCTTAGCTTCATCAAACAGCCGTCCATTGCCATTTATGGCATCCATGCTGTATGAATTATCAATATAAATGCTGACGATGTTGTTCTTTTGAATAACCTTATTTTTATCGCTTACAGGGATATAAGGCTGGGCAAATGCAAATACAAGGCAGAGAATAGCGAGTATTCTTGAAATGAGAACCAGTAAATGCCTGAGTTGTGAGCTTTTTTGTGTTTTTAATTGTATTTCTTTCAGGAATTCGACATTAGAAAAATATACCTTCTTATATCGCCTGAAATTAAAGAGATGTATGATTACAGGAATAGCTATAAGCAATCCTGCAAATAAGAAATATGGATTTACGAAATACACCTTCTTAACTTAAAAGTTATAATGTTATAAAGTTATAAAGTTTGAGTTGCAAAATTAGTTTTTTATAGTTAGTAATTTTGATGAATTAAATTCATTCTATTAACGTGTGTATTTGAATTAATTTTAAATTGTTAAAAAATAATTAAGAAAAAGCTTGCATAGGAAAGAGAAAATGCTTATATTTGCAGTGTGAATTGATGGTGGATAATTCAAAATGAAATAA
>CAZMDE010000226.1:0-4968 GCA_964564355.1 uncultured Bacteroidales bacterium
GTATCCGCAATCAGGACTATCTTTTGCACGCGGGTTCGATTCCCGCCATCTCCACTAGCAGGGCTTTTTGAGCCTTTGGGAGGGTAAATACCCTTAAAGGTAGCGATAGAATAGCGGTTTCAAACCCGCTTTTTCTGTTGTACGTCAAATTCTGCTCAAAAACCAATCTAAGAACGAGCTTTTTAGTATGTATATCCCCTTTCTGCCATTGTAGTAAGGGATTTTTCAAGAAATCAAAAACGATATCCAAAGCGGTTTCAATATTCGGCTGATGTTTGTCCATGGACATCAGGGAAGTTTTTAGAACCGCACCTTTTTCAACCAGTGAACTAATTTGTTTTTCGTAAGTGATAACTACGCTATCATTTGTGGCTCTTGATACAAGTTGAACAAATTTTTCTTTGTCTGCCTCCACTTTTACAATAGCTCTCTCGACATTAGCTCTTTTACTTACATTCTCTGCAATCTTTTTCTTCCAGACATCGGCTATTATTTCCTTAGTTAGACTAAGAACACCAACGCTTGGATTTATTCTGCCAAGGACTTTCTCAAAGTCTTTTTCCATATCTATCTTTTTGATACTTTTACCTTTTTCGGCACACCCTTTTGTCTTGCATTTATAATAAGGAAACTTTTTATTTCTTCCCCTGCTCCAACTAGCCGTCATCGGTTTCTGACAACAACTACATAAGACAAAGCTTCTTAAAGGGAAATCCTCATTCAAAATCTTTTTTACATGTGTCGTTACCTTGCCATTTAATCTTTCTTGAATTTTTTCGTAAGTTTCTAAACTTATTAAGGGTTCGTGCCTTGCCAACCTACGGCTTACTTCCCATGGTGCATATTCAATATGCCCCGCATAGAATATTTTAGTAAGCATTCTTTTAACATATTCTAAGTAAACAGGTTTACCGTCTTTAATATTCTTACGCTCTAGAAACTTTCTTACATCCTCCTGTTCCATAAATCTCCCTGATGCAAAACCCTCCAAAGCCTCCTTAACTATAGTGCTATTGGTGACACGGACGGCGAACTTTCCGTGTACGGGGTCTTTCTTAAGTTCGTAGCCTTCAGGCACATCAGGGAAAGGCCAGTAACCAAGTTCAAGTCTGGCCTTCATTTTTTGCATAACCTGCCTACGATTTTGTTGCCTTTCAAGTTGTGCCCCCGCCGCCATTATAGTTTCAACATACTCGCTTTCTGGAGAATCACCAAAAACAAAATTCGGACATTCTATCGTTACACGACGAAGGTCAAAAGCTTTTCTAAGTTTGAGGTGTTGTTCTGTGTCTCTTGCTAGACGTTTTAAATCGTCGAACACAACAACGTATTGATTAAATGGTTTCGAATCAATGTACGAAATCATTTCAGACATAGCTGGTCTTTTAGTGAAATCGCCGCCACCAGAAAAACTATCGCTGAAAACTTTCTCAACTTCGTAACCTTTCTGTTGAGCAAATTCTCGACAACGATGTTCTTGGCCATCAAGACCGTGCCCATCAGTTTTTTGGCGTTCAGAAGATACTCTACAATAAATTAGTGCTTTTTGAGTAATCATAATATCTCTATGTTATCACAGGATGAAATATATTTATCAACAACGTTTTCGACCAACATATAAAGAGCGTCGCGGAGTTTCTTAACTTGCTCCTCCGAAAGTTCATTCCCGATATGCTTTTTACATTGTTCTATGTCCAACATATACCTGTTTTCTGCCTGTTAGCACCTGTTTATCAAGCCGTTTCCACCCGTTTTTTGCCGTTATAATCGGTAGTCAAAACTGTTTTCCTCACTGTTTATCAGTCTCTACGACAACTTCATCGTGTACCCTCTCAAAAGTCTCCAAAACACTCTTTTTGGTGTCATTTTCGGTATTCCTCAAGCCTTTTGAGTGTAAGACAAGAAAACGTAAAATCTCTTTCTTTTCTGACTTGTGGTAGTCATCTTTATCCACCAGTTGATTGAAATGTCTGTGAATCATATCCTCGCAAAAACCCTGGCCGTGGATAGCGCTCGAAAACACAACGTAACTTGACCAATCTGGATGCTCTAGTTCTACCCTCTTAAATCTAGCTTTTATACTTCTCACGTTATTTACTTCTTAACTAATAAATTTCCAATACAAAAAAGACGACCTTTTAAGTCGTTTATTGATAATTAATTATATTACTACGAAGATTGAATACGGATACGGGTAATACAAAAAGCCACCAAACTACGACGATTTGATTACCAGCACCGCAAATTTCATTTTATGAATCTCACTTTGTATTTTTTTCCACCTGCCATTTAGTGTGACTTAATATGTCACAATAGGGTTGCTTTTGAATTAACCGTTAACTAGGTGGTTCATTCGTTTTTCCTTTCAAAAGTTTAGAAGACCTGTGCGAGACTTTGCACATTGAAATATGTTTACTGATTTATTGCATAAGGTTTTGTTTCAAAACGCAGTTCTTCGGCGTAAAACCCTACCAACTTATCTGATTTTGTAATGAACTAAAAGTAGTGTAACAAATATGCACAAAAACACAAATTCATAACTGTGTCTATCCTGTGCAAACGTTGTGGATTAGAATTTTAATAATTCCTACTTATTCATCAAGACAATAAGTATCACGAGGAGAATTAAAGCGATAATCCATAAAGGTCCTAGAACTTTTATTAACCAAAGTATTCCTAGTACAAATATAATCCACACAATAAATATAAATATGTTATAAAAAATTGACTCCCTATTATGGATAGGTAACGGTTCATTAATCGTGCTATCGAGACTCAATTGGTTAAAATCAAAATTGTCTCCTTTTTTAGATTCATCTGTACCAAGGGTTGGTGGGAATACTGTCATTTTATATTTAGATGAATCAAAATTATAGTTTGTCCAAATTGTGCTTACTATATCAACTACTTCTTGGGGTATAGTTGCACCTTTTGAAATTATACCCGCAACATTGTTCTCTTCTCCCTCGCTCAAAAGACCAGGTTTCATTGTATTAGAAAGAAAGATAAAGGGAATATTCTTTGTTCTTCTATTTAATTTTAGTGTCCTGAGTATCTCTAAACCATCGGGTCCTGGTCTTACGAGGTCAGATATAATTAAGTCTGGTTTTAAATTTGCGATTTGTGTCACATAATCATCATCCAAGATTTCAATTGTAATTACATCAAATTTTCCTGTCTGCTCAAATTTCTTCTTGTACATAGCCAATAAAAATTTGTCGTCATCAATCAAAAGTATTTTTGTTTTTTCCATGAGCCAACTATTTAATCTAATCAGAATTCCTTATTAAAAAGGCCTAAATTACAGTTAATCCTTAGTTGCAAAGAATCTTTATATATTTCAGCACAATCAACGCCCTTATATTCATTAGTTTTATAAGTAACAACACACACGTCTTTTGATTCGTCATAATAACTACCAGAGACATTGTCCCACTTCTTTCTCTCTAAAGTCTCGTAGTCATAGCATTCCTTACTCCTTTTGGCTATATATTCTTTTTTATCTTGTTCTGCTTTTACCCGCTGTTGTTTTTCGATTGACGCTTGTTTATTAGATTCAACTGTATAATAAAAGCAGCCTAAAATGATACTGCCGATTAGGATGGTTGCTGGTAATGATAATTTGTTTATTTTATCCATAATCAGTTAAGTCTATACCCAAAACCCACCACATTCAACCACGCTCGTTGTGAGGTGAAAAATAACTTTTACCATTTTCTTTTTTTGTTTCTTTTAAATTCTACTGGTTTATGGTCTAGATTCTCATGAAAATCAGCTGTTATTGCCAACATGTAGAAAATATTAGCTAAAGTGTAGTAATAAATTCTTAAATTAACCTCTTTTTCAGGTCTTGTATCTAAATATTTTATTTCTTTAACTTCTTCAGAGTCGACCACTTCCGTGGGGAGTCTTTTGTAATAATCATCGTAAGGAGAGGAGTTAGAAACGTGTTTTATCTCTAATTTACTGCTCGCCATTTTAGACTGGAAATGTTCCCCACTTTTAAAATTCAGACCAATATCTCTGACTATTTTTAATGCCATCTGTGCGTTCTTTCCTTCCATTCCGTCTATTTTACACTTATCTTCCTTGTAATCGACAAAAGAAATATTAAAGGGCTCAATTTCTGGTGGAGAATTTTGTGCAAATATACTCTCTGCTGCTTTCGATATTTTTTCGACGTCACTATCAACGGGTCCAGGTATTTCTGTCGGTAATATATCAGACATCGCTCGTTATTTAGTCGCCACAAGTCTTTCAGAATAATATAACCGCATACTCTCCATGGTAATCTCATTGTCAGAACTCTCATTAATCTCTAAACCTTTTCTTGCAATCTGCCAAGGACTCTCAGCGTGCGTCATATATTCAAGTGTTGCGGTGTCGTATTTAGAATATGCACTAACCACAACATCAATAAATTTTGTAGTTGTCTCTCCGAGTTCCTTTTCTATCGAAACATTTGATACTTCTTTTATGGGGCTAGCAACATAATGTTTATATTTTTCATAAATACTTCGAATGGCCGGGCCATGAATCCACGCTTCAATTTTGTCACTAAATAATGGCTCCTTGTTAAGAGCAAGGTGCCACGCTTGTATATAATAAAGAAGCTTCTGTAGACGCTTGTTTGTGAGTACAGTACCCTCCTTAACACTTTTACTGATAAGATAATCAGCAACTTTTTCTGCGGTTGTCATAATGTAATTATACCACAGCGAACACTAATATCCTACATAAGTAATGTAACAAAAATTTAATGCGATGTGATAGTTTAATTAACACTATGTGACACTAGAGGAAAATTCAATGAGTAGGAATAAGACTATATTTTGAATTCCCCACATTCCACAATAGCCTCAGACGCTTCCAAAACCCAACAATGTAGGTGGTTCCAACTTTCACTCACCAAGTCCACAAAAATAAGAAGCGAAGCGACTATATTTTTGTAGGATGCCGCATTCTTAT
>CAZMDE010000227.1:0-4958 GCA_964564355.1 uncultured Bacteroidales bacterium
GATGTTATACTCCGTAATGAAAAACGTATGCTTCAGGAAGCTGTTGATTCATTGTTTGATAACTCCCGCAAAGCTTCCGCTGTTAAAACTGATTCTAACCGACCTCTAAAATCTCTTTCAGATTCACTTAAAGGTAAACAGGGTCGCTTCCGTCAGAACCTCCTCGGTAAACGTGTTGACTATTCCGGTCGTTCCGTTATTGTAGTTGGCCCGGAACTTAAATTACACGAATGCGGCTTGCCTAAAGATATGGCTGCTGAGCTTTTTAAACCTTTTATTATCAGGAAACTTTTAGAAAGAGGCATAGTAAAAACTGTTAAGTCAGCTAAAAAAATTGTTGAAAGAAAAGAATCTGTTATATGGGACATTCTTGAAAATGTTCTGAAAGGTCATCCTGTTTTACTAAACCGCGCTCCAACTCTTCACCGTCTTGGTATTCAGGCTTTCCAACCAAAGCTAATAGAAGGTAAAGCCATTCAGCTGCATCCTCTTTCCTGTACCGGTTTTAATGCCGACTTTGACGGAGACCAGATGGCTGTTCATGTTCCACTTGGTAATGCTGCTATTCTGGAAGCTCAGCTTTTAATGCTTTCATCACATAACATATTAAACCCTTCAAATGGTGCACCTATAATGGTTCCATCACAGGACATGGTTCTTGGTTTATATTATATTACCAAAGGACTTAAAACCAATAAAGACAGGACTGTTATTGGTGAAGGATATAAATTCTATTCGCCCGAAGAAGTTATTATTGCTTATAATGAGAAAAAAGTGGACCTTCATGCTCATATTAAGGTAAGAGTACTGGTTAAAAATCCCGAACTTGGCACCTTGAATTCTGAACTAATTGAAACTACTGTCGGTAGAGTAATATTAAACATAGTTGTACCTCAGGAGTATGGTTATATTAATAAACTACTTACAAAGAAAAACCTTCGTGATATTATTGGCGATGTTTTAAGGAAAACCGGAACTGCCCGTACAGCTCAATTTCTTGATGATATCAAAACCCTCGGTTTTACTTTTGCTTTCAAAGGAGGATTATCTTTTAAGTTATCCGATCTATCATTACCAGAAATAAAATCTGACCTTATTGCAAAATCCCATGCTGAAGTTGAAGAAGTTATGGATAATTATAATAAAGGCTTCATCCTCAACAACGAAAGATACAATCAGATTATTGATATCTGGACTCATACTAACTCACGTCTTACCCAAGCTTTGATGATTCAGCTGCAGAACAGCAATTACGGATTTAATCCTGTTTATATGATGCTCGACTCAGGTGCCCGTGGTTCAAAAGAACAGATTCGTCAATTATGTGGAATGAGAGGGCTTATGGCTAAACCACAAAAATCAGGTGCTTCCGGTGGTGAAATTATTGAAAATCCTATCCTTTCCAATTTTAAAGAAGGTTTATCTGTACTTGAATATTTTATCTCGACACACGGTGCCCGTAAAGGTCTTGCCGATACTGCTTTAAAAACTGCAGATGCAGGGTATCTTACTCGTCGTCTTGTAGATGTTTCCCAGGATGTTATTATTACTGAAAATGACTGTGGTACTCTCCGTGGACTTACTGTCGTAGCTCTTAAAAAAAATGAAGACGTTGTAGAATCTTTATATGACAGATTGCTTGGCAGAACTTCATTACATGATATTTACCACCCACAAACCGGCGAGCTTATCATATCTTCCGGAGAGGAATTAACAGAAGAAATTTCTGACACAATTGAAAATTCTCCTGTTGAAGCTGTTGAAATCCGTTCGGTTCTAACTTGCGAATCCAGACAGGGTGTCTGTTCCAAATGTTATGGTCGTAACCTTTCAACAGGCAGAATGGTCGAAAAAGGTGAAGCTGTCGGTGTTATTGCTGCACAATCTATCGGTGAACCAGGAACACAGTTAACCCTTAGAACTTTCCACGTGGGGGGTGCTGTTTTCAATATTGCTACTGCTTCTCAAATACATGCAAAATATGACGGTATTATTGAAATAGACGAGCTAAGAGCTATTGAATATTCTCTTACTCCTAAAGAAACGTATGATGTTGTTATAGGTAGGTCTGCAGAAATGAGAATTGTCGATAAAAAAACAAATATTGTACTGACTACTTCTCATATTCCATATGGCTCTCACCTTTTCTTTAAATCAGGTCAGGAGATTAAAAAGAATGACCTGGTTTGTGAATGGGATCCATATAATGCCCTTATCATTTCAGAAGTTTCCGGAAAGATGTTGTTTGAAAATATAATTGAAAATATAACTTTCCGCATAGAATCAGATGAACAGACTGGTTACCAGGAAAAGGTAATCATTGAAAGCCGTGATAAAACAAAGAATCCTTCTATTAAGATATTGGATAAAAAGGGTCAGATAATCAAATCCTATGATATTCCAGTTAATGCTCATATTACCGTTAATGATGGAGATTTAATAAAGGCAGGTCAGATGCTTGTCAAGATTCCACGTAATGTTGGTAAAGCAAGTGATATTACAGGTGGATTACCACGTGTAACAGAACTTTTTGAAGCCCGTAATCCTTCCGACCCTGCTGTAGTTGCTGAAATTGACGGAGAAGTTTCATTCGGTAAAAAAATTAAGAGGGGTAACAGGGAAGTAATTATTACTTCAAAAACAGGTGAAGTAAAATCTTATCTTATTCCATTGTCTAAACAGATTTTAGCCCAGGAGAACGATTATGTAAAAGCTGGCACTTCATTGTCTGACGGCGAAATCACACCTTCTGATATTTTAGCTATCAAAGGACCTACCAAAGTTCAGGAATATATAGTTAATGAAATACAGGAAGTTTACCGCCTCCAGGGTGTTAAAATCAATGATAAACACTTTGAAGTAATTGTCCGTCAGATGATGCGTAAAGTTGTTGTAGAAGATCCGGGTGATACAAAATTCCTTGAAGGAGAACTTGCCAACAAGCTCGATTTTCAGGAAGAAAATGACTGGATATTTGCTAAAAAAGTCGTTATTGACCCTGCAGATTCACCTACTTTAAAAGCAGGACAGATAATCAGCGCAAGAAAACTTAGAGATGAAAATTCAGTACTTAAAAGAAAAGATAAAAAAGTTGTTGAAGCTCGCGATGCTGTTCCTGCTACTTCAAGACAAATGTTACAGGGAATCACAAGAGCATCTCTTCAAACTAAGAGCTGGATTTCTGCTGCTTCATTCCAGGAAACCACTAAGGTATTAACTGAAGCTGCTGTTAACGGTAAAAGAGATTACCTAACAGGGTTGAAAGAAAATGTAATTGTTGGTCATTTAATCCCTGCCGGGACTGGTTTACGTGAGTATAAAGACCTTATTGTCGGGTCAATGGAGGAATACGAAATTCTCGTCTCTCCTAAAAAGAAAGAGAAAACAATTTCAGATGCGAAATAAATATTAGTTTCAAGTTTCAGGTTATAACAACTAAGTTTATACAGGAACCTGAAACTTGAGGCTTTAAATTTTAAAGATATGGCTGAAAATAAGATAGAAGAAAACCAAATTAACATTGAACTTGGTGAGGATGTTGCAGATGGCATTTATTCAAATCTTGCAATTATTACTCATTCCAATTCAGAATTTATTATTGATTTTGTAAGGTTAATGCCGGGGCTTCCAAAGGCTAAGGTTAAATCACGCGTTATATTAACTCCACAACATTCTAAACGCCTTTTAAAAGCTTTAGCTGAAAATATTTCTAAATACGAACAGGTTCATGGAGTAATAAAAGATCCAGGAGAACCTCATCATATGCCATTCAATCTGGGAGGTCCAACTGCTCAAGCTTAATGGATTTACCAGATAGTAAGATTAAAAGATTTTAGAATGAATAGTTTTAATTTCAGGAAACAATTGTCTGAAAAGGAAATAAAATTATTCAAACAATTAACCACTCCTCGTAAAATTCAGGATTTTCTTGACCAGACACCCTATAGTCCTGATCCGATATATCGTTCACCAAGGAGTGTTATACTTGACCGTAAAGCCCATTGTTTTGATGGTTGTCTTTTTGGTGCTGCTGCATTGCGTTTTATAGGTTTTCCTCCACTTATACTTGATATGTATGCTCACAATGATGATGAGCACATGCTTGCAATATTCAGGATTAATGATTGTATAGGAGCAATTGCAAAGTCAAATTTCACTGGTTTACGTTATCGTGAGCCTATATATAAGTCCTTACGTGAACTTGTTATGTCTTACTTCGAAGATTTCTATAATCTTGATTACGAAAAGACCTTGCGTGGATATGCCTTACCACTTAATCTTACAAAATACGACCATCTTGATTGGATGACATCCGACGAACATCTTGATGAAGTTGCTGATGCTACAGACAGAATGAGAAGAATTAATCTTTTAAATAAAGAACAAATAGCTTTTCTTTCAAAGACGGATGAGAAATCTTATAAAGCCGGATTATCAGGTGCTAATTTAAATGGTCTTTATAAACCCGGGAAAAAGAAAAATAACTAGTTTTTAAATTTTCTTTATTGTTTCATCACTTTCAATTTCAGCTGAATTATTCTGTTATCAGAAGCCTGTAGAATTGTTATATGAAAAGGCTCTTTTATTATCTCATCATTATTATGAGGAATGCTTTGATGATGAAAAATAATAAAACCCGCGAGAGTTTCATAATCATCAGATTCGGTTATATTGAGATTATATTTTTCGTTTAAATAGTCAATTTCAAGTCTTCCTGAAAATATAAATTCATTGTCAGTCACTTTACGTTCATATAGGTCCTCTATATCATATTCATCTTTTATTTCTCCGAATATTTCCTCTATCAGGTCTTCCATTGTAATCATGCCGGAAGTTCCACCAAACTCATCAACAACCACAGCAATACTTTTACGCTGCTGAATGAACATTGTAAGAAGTTTATTTGCTATCATAGTTTCCGGTAAATAGAGTATTTGTCTTTTTATTTCCTCTATGTT
>CAZMDE010000228.1:0-4954 GCA_964564355.1 uncultured Bacteroidales bacterium
ATAATGGTAAAGCAGTGCCAAAAGATGTTCAGACAGGTATCAGGAATGAAACACAGATACAGATATTGTCGGGAGTTTATCCTGGAGATACTGTTATAACTACCGGCTTTATGCAATTCAAACCAAATGACAAAGTGAGAATAATGAGTTACATAAATCAATAGGCGAAGAGCGAAGAGAAAAAAATAACTGACGACTAAAACAATGAGTTTATCATCAATTTGCATACAAAGACCTGTTTTGACAATAGTAATGTCTATACTGATAGTATTATTCGGTATAATAGGTTATACATATCTCGGAGTGCGTGAGTATCCGTCAGTCGATCCTCCAATAATAACAGTTTCAACAAACTATACCGGAGCTAATCCAGACGTAATAGAATCGCAGATTACCGAGCCTCTTGAACAGAATATTAATGGAGTATCAGGCATACGTTCAATAACATCAACAAGTAGTTTGGGCAGGAGTAATATTATTGTGGAATTCAATCTGAGCGAAGACCTTGAGGCAGCAGCAAATGATGTAAGAGACAGAGTGTCGCGAGCTACGAGGCTTTTACCTACAGACCTTGATAATCCCCCTGTAGTTACTAAATCAGATGCAAATTCAGATGCAATAATAACAATGACAGTTTCGAGTGATATAAAAAATGAACTCGAGGTATGCGATTTTGCTGAAAGATTTATACAGGAGCGGCTTGAGACTATTCCCGGTGTTAGTCAGATACAGGTATGGGGGGAGAAAAAATATGCTATCAGAATCTGGATGGATCCGCAAAAGCTGGCGGCTTACAAGCTTGCACCACTTGATGTCAGCAAAGCGCTTAATGAAAATAATATTGAGCTACCTTCCGGTAAAATAAGAGGACTTGCTACAGAGCTTATGATAAAAGCAGAAAGCAAGCTTAAGACACCAGAAGAGTTCAATAATATGATAATTAAGCAAATCGGCGACCAGACAGTAAGGCTAAAAGATATTGGTAAAGCACAGCTTGGACCAGAAAATTATGAAACTATTCTCAAGCAAGCGGGTATACCTATGATAGGTTTGGCAATTGTTCCATTACCAGGTGCAAATTATATAGATATTGCAGATGAGTTTTACAAGAGACTTGAGCAGATAAAGAAAGACATACCTAAAGATTTTAAGTTAAATATTGTACTTGATAATACTAAATTTATTAAGAGGTCAATTGATGAAGTTCAGGAAACTTTACTGATAGCATTTGGTCTGGTTGTGCTTATAATCTTCCTTTTCCTGAGAGACTGGAGGTCAACGCTGATTCCTGTTTTGGCAATTCCTATTTCATTAATATCTGCATTTTTTATAATGTATATTGCAGGATACTCAATCAATGTTTTAACACTTCTTGCAATTGTACTTGCAACCGGATTAGTTGTGGATGATGCAATAGTTGTTCTTGAAAATATCTATTCAAAAGTAGAGCTAGGTGAGGACCCGATTGAAGCAAGCCATAGAGGGTCAAAAGAAATATTCTTTGCGATTATTTCAACAACAATAACTCTTGCAGCGGTTTTTTTGCCAATTATTTTTTTGCAGGGCTTTACAGGCAGGCTGTTCAGGGAATTCGGGATAACGCTTGCAGGGTCAATCATTGTATCCGCATTTGTTTCCCTTACGCTCACTCCGATGATGAGTTCAAGGATGCTTAAGCACAGAGACCACAGAAGCTGGTTTTATGATAAAACCGAACCATTTTTTGCAGCATTAATAAACAGTTACAGGAATAGTCTTGAAAAATTTATGCATAAGAGATGGCTGGCTTTTCTAATTATTGGCATATCAATTGCGATAATGTTCGTTTTAGGTTCTACACTTCAGTCTGAACTATCACCTGTTGAAGACAGAAACCTTGTAAGGCTGACAGCCACATCTCCGGAAGGTTCATCATTCGACTATATGTCGGAATATATGGACAGGATGATAAAGTTTGTTTACGATTCTGTGCCTGAAGTAAAAATGGCATTCAGTGTAACTGCCCCTTCTTTTGCCGGTGCAGGAGCTGTAAATATGGGTTCGTCCAGAATATCACTTGTTGACCCCAATCTGCGGCAACGCTCGCAGCAGGATGTAACAGACTATCTGTCTGCCAAAGTAAAAACATTTACAGGAGCAAGGGCATTCATCACGCAAGAGCAATCTATAGGAACAAGCGGACAGTCACGTACAGCACTTCCTGTGCAGTTTGTAGTTCAGAGTTCCGATTTTGATAAATTAAAGAAAATTGTCCCTAAATTCTTCGATGAAGCCTCAAAAAACAATAAGCCAGAGCTAAATATTTCTATTGACAGAGAAAGAGCCAATGCACTGGGTGTTTCGGCACAGGATATATCTCAGACACTTCAGTATGCATATAGCGAACCACGTTTGGGCTATTATACTATGAATGGAGAACAATACCTGATAATAGGCCAGGTTGCAAGAGAAAACAGGTCAAAGCCTCTTGACCTGAATTCACTTTATGTGAAAAATAAAAATGGAGAACTGATACAGATGGATAATCTTGTAAAAATTAATGAGCAAAGCAGTCCTCCGCAACTTTATCATTTTAACAGGTATAAATCTGCAACCTTTTCAGCTCAGCTTTCAAAGGGGAAAGCCCTTGGAGATGGCATAGAAGAGATGAAAATGATTTCAGAAAAACTGCTTGACCAGTCGTTCACCACATCTCTTTCAGGCATATCAAGGGATTTTGCAGAAAGCTCATCCAATATTATTTTTGCCTTTCTGCTCGCTTTGGTTCTGATATATCTTGTGTTATCAGCACAGTTCGAGAGCTTCAGCGACCCGTTAACAATAATGCTTACAGTACCTCTTGCAATGGCAGGGGCTGTGCTGTCATTATGGTATTTCAATAAAACACTAAATATTTTCAGCGAGATAGGAATAATAATGCTTATCGGGTTAGTAACTAAAAATGGAATATTGATAGTAGAATTTGCCAACCAGAGAAAAGAACAAGGTTTGGATGTGATGCAAGCTGTGAAAGAAGCTGCAATATCAAGGTTCAGACCAATCCTGATGACAAGTCTTGCAACAATGCTTGGAGCTTTGCCAATTGCATTAGCTCTTGGAGCCGGCGCAAAGAGCCGTGTTTCGATGGGGATAGTTGTAATTGGAGGGTTAATGTTTTCATTAATTCTGACATTGTTTGTAATACCTGCAATGTACTCTTACTTATCTAAAAAGTTAAAAGTTAAAAGTTAAAAATAAAATATTTTTCAACTGTAAAATGAAATTAAAATGCATTTACATACTTCTAATTATTAATTATTCATTTTTCATAATTAATCATTCCTATTCGCAGGAGAAGCTGATACTTGACAGTGCAATAGCTATTGCATTGAAAAATAATTATTCAATAATTATTTATAAAAAGCAGGCAGAGATTTCATCTAATAATAATACTCCGGGAAATGCAGGTTTTTTACCGCAGATAGGTCTTAATGCTACAGGCACTACAACAAGGAGTGATATTAAACAAAAATATACAAGCGGACTTGAAGTAAATAAGAGTGGTGTAAATTCTAAAGTCATTAATGCAGGTGTTAGCCTTAACTGGACTTTATTCGATGGATTCAGGATGTTTGCCACTCATGATAAGCTTATGGAATTGCGAGATATTGGAGATGTAAATACGAAAATAGGAATAGAAACAGTGGTTTCAGATATTATGAATTCTTATTATGATATTGTAAAACAGAAAAAACTATTGAAAGTTATTACAGATGAAATTAGTATTTCTGAAGAGAAATTAAGGATTACAGAGCTTAAATTTAAACTCGGAGCAGGTTCAAACCTCGACTACCTGCAGGCAAAAACAGACCTTAATGCTTTCAAATCTGCTTATCTTAAACAACAGATAATTGTAAGCAATTCGAAAATTACTCTGAATGACCTGCTATCCAGGGCAAATGATATTGATTTTGATGTAGAAGATACTATACCTATAATCTATAAACCATCACTTGAAGACCTTAAAACAAGCATTGTGAAACAAAATAACCTGCTTAAGATATCTCAGAAAAATATTGACCTGTCAAGATATTACATTAAAGAAATTGAATCACAGAGATATCCTAAGATAGGTTTTCTGATGAACTATAACTTTGCAAGAACGCAAAACCAGGCAGGCTTTTCATTATTAAATCAGAATCTCGGACTATCTGCCGGACTTACAGCCTCAGTGAACCTTTTTGACGGATTCAATAATAACGTTAGATATGAAAATGCCAGGATTTCACTGGCAATTTCTGAGCTGCAATACAAAGATATCACAAGTAAGGTAGAATCTCATTTACTGAAGGCATTCAGGGTATTTCAGAATAACCTGCAGCTATTAACTCTTGAAGAAGAGAATATAAAAGTAGCTAATGAAAACCTGAATGTTGCAATGGAAAAATACAAACTTGGCAGCATAAGCTCTCTGGTGCTGAAGGATGCTCAGACAAGTTATGAAAATGCACAGAATCGCCTGGTCAATGCACGATATGATACTAAAATCAGCGAGATAGAACTGATGAGGCTGAATGGAGAATTAGTTCATTAAAGGATTGATAAACATGCATATGTTATCATCTATATGCAAATTAAATAATATTTCGAATAATCTATTCTCTATTAGATAATTTATGCTTTATATTATAAATTATAATTGTTTGAGTTTAAAGCAGGAATTGAGCTAATCAGTTTCCTTGTATAATCTGATTTTGGGTGATAGTATATCTCATCAGCAGTTCCAATTTCAACAATTTTACCTTCTTTCATAACAATTATTCTGTCGGACATAAATTTTACAACAGAGAGATCATGGGAAATAAAAATATAGGTAAAACCAAATTCCTGCTTTAAGCTGTTAAGTAAATTAAGAACCTGTGCCTGAACAGAAACGTCAAGAGCTGACACTGATTCATCACAAACAATAAACTGG
>CAZMDE010000229.1:0-4947 GCA_964564355.1 uncultured Bacteroidales bacterium
GAAATGATTGATGTTGTTATCAGTAATTGTGTGTTAAATCTTGTTCCTGATAAGGTGAAAGCATTTTCAGAAATATACAGGGTGCTGAAAGAAGGAGCTCATTTCTGTGTGTCGGATGTGGTAATAAAGGGAAACCTTCCAGATAAGCTTCGCAAGGATGTTGAAATGTATGCAGGATGTATTTCAGGTGCAGTAAAAAAAGATGAATATCTTGAAATTATCAAAAACACAGGGTTTAAAAATATTGAACTAAAGAAAGAAAAGGAAATAATTGTTCCAATTGACCTTCTAAAACAGTATTTGAATGAATCAGAAATTGCTGATTACTTAAATAAGAATTTAGGGATTTATAGTGTTACTGTTTTTGCAAGGAAATAGTTCTTTATTAATTTTTAACACAAAGTACACAAAGGTTTACACAAGGTTCATAAAGTAAATTATTTTCAATATGAAGTCAAGATTAAATTTTTTAGATCGCTATTTGACGCTATGGATATTTCTTGCAATGGCGATAGGGGTTCTTTCAGGTTTTTTCTTTCCTGCTATTGCACAATTCTGGGAATCGCTGAAATCTTCACCTGACAGTACAACTAACATTCCTATTGCAATAGGATTGATTGTAATGATGTATCCTCCTTTGGCAAAGGTGAAATACGAAGAGCTTGGAGATGTTTTTAAAAACTACAAAGTCTTAACTCTTTCACTTTTACAAAACTGGGTAATAGGACCTGTGCTGATGTTTGCACTGGCAATATTATTTTTCAAATTGTTTCCCGGTGAGAATAATGCCAATTTACCCTATATGTATGGTATTATCATGATTGGTCTTGCCCGCTGCATAGCAATGGTAATTGTATGGAACGACCTGGCAAAGGGCGATACGCAGTATGCCGCAGGATTAGTCGCATTTAACAGTATTTTCCAGGTACTTTTCTTTTCTGTGTATGCGTATTTTTTTATTGCTGTATTACCGGGATGGTTCGGCATTCCCACAAATGATGCAGTTGAAAGAATCACAATAGGTCAGATTGCAGAAAGTGTATTTATTTATCTTGGTATTCCGTTTATTGCCGGTTTTCTTACCCGATTCATTTTAATACGTGTAAAGAGCAAAGAATGGTATCATACAAAGTTTATACCCAAAATTAGCCCATTAACGCTGATTGCGCTGTTATTTACAATCATCGTTATGTTTTCATTAAAAGGAGAGTACATTGTAAAAATACCACTTGATGTTGTATTGATTGCTATTCCCCTGCTTATTTATTTTGTGATAATGTTTTTTGTATCATTCTATATGAGCAAAAAAGTTGGTGCTACTTACGGGCAGTCAGTCACACTCTCATTTACTGCAGCAAGCAATAATTTTGAACTTGCTATAGCTGTGGCAATAGCTATTTTCGGGATGAATTCAGGAGAAGCTTTCGCAGCAGTTATAGGACCATTGGTTGAAGTCCCTGTAATGATAGGATTAGTTAATGTTGCCTTCTGGTTTAACAGGAAATACTTTTTAAATAGTAAGTGAGTAAATTAGAAAATGAAACAAAAGTAATTTGGTATGTTTATACTTGAATTAATTTATGTATATTTGCAGAATTATTCAGAAATGTGATATTTTGAATATTTAAAACAATATTATAGAATTTACGTTTTTAAGATATAAGATAGACGAGTAAAATAATATTTAACAATTGATAAGAAAGGTATTAAATATAAGCATAGTTTTTTTATTACTGCTTTCAACAAACGGAGTGGTTATATTCAGTCATTATTGCTCCGGTACCTTGGTGAAGCAGACAGTTAATGTTATTCCGAAAAGTTGTTGTGGTTCAAACTGCAAGCACTGTCGTAATGTTGCAAAGCAAATAAAGGTAAATGATGTTTTTGATAAGAGCAACACAAATTTAGATATAAAACAAGATGTAAAGAAGCTTTTTTACTACAATTTATCTCACATAGCATATATTACAAATTATTCAGGATTTAATCTTTCAAATACCCTTATAAAATTATTGCCTCACTATGCAAGGAATCTACCAGTAGGTGATGCAGTAGTTTTTCTGCGAGCTTTCCGTTTATGATTCTTTTCTTTTTCTCAGAGGGCAATTAATATTAATTGAAATCAGTTCATATAATATTAACCCCGGTTATGATATAGCTTATAAAGTGTATATTGTATATATTCTTAAGAAATAAATTTTTAAATAAACGATAAAATATAGATATATGAAAAAGAAAGTGTTTTTGATGGTTGCGGCTTTGATAGCTTCAATATGGTTTATCAGTTCCTGTTCAAATCAGGGCAAACAAAATACAACATCTAACCAGATAGCAGCGGGAAATGAAAAGACTGCATATAGCTGTCCTATGGATAAAGATGTTCAGAGTGATAAACCGGGTAAATGTTCAAAATGTGGTATGGATCTTGTTAAGCAGGAGTTGAAAACTGCTTACGTATGTTCAGGCAAATGCGGCTATAGCAGTGTGAAAGCCGGTGTTTGTCCTAACTGTAAGAAAGAACTTGTAAAGTCAACAATTACTTCAAACGGGAAATGCTGTAACTGTGCAGCAAGCTGTGAATGCAAGAGCGGGGAGCCCTGTAATTGTGGTGCAGGATGTAAATGTCCGATGTGCGGTAAGAGTGTAGCAAAGAGTTGCTGTGAGACAGGTTCTGTAAATTATGTATGTCCTGATAAATGCGGTTGTACAAATGGAAGTCCCTGCAAATGCCCGAAATGCGGAAAAGATATGGTAAAGAAAATGGCGCAAACAGGTAAGGCATCATATATTTGTCCCATGAATTGCGGATGTAAATCAGGTTCACCATGTAAATGCCCTAAATGCGGAGCTGAAATGGTTAATAATAAAAGCGCAAGGGTATAAATTGCGGAAGTGTAAAAGATTGTTTTTTCTGTGATATAATTAGAGTATGTCAGTAAAGTCAATATATGTGTCTAATAGCACACTGATTTATTAAGATATTTATGATTAGTTAAGATAATAATTTCACTTTACGGATAGACTCTAAATATTACACAGAGAGAGACTGAGTCGAAAAGAGGTTCATAGAAAACCTTTACTACCAATGAAAGAAAGATGCCATCTATAAAAAGGTGGCATCTTTCTTTTATGTAAATCAATAAAACAAATATACTAAAAAGAGGGGTGAGGGTTGTAATGAACAATGGACAATGGATAATAATTTTATAATCGTTACAAACGATAAGCTATTTGTACTCGGTATAAATGAGCGCCAGCATGGGAACTGCTAAACAAATACTGATCAGGCTTCAGCAGATTCGAGAACGTCAATCTTCTCAATCTTGTCGCCTTGCTTAATCATATCAATTACATTTAATCCTTCAACCACTTTGCCGAAACAAGTGTGCTGGCGGTCGAGGTGAGAAGTGTTTTTGCGGCTGTGGCAAATAAAAAACTGAGAGCCGCCTGTATCTCTGCCAGCATGAGCCATTGACATGACACCACGGTCATGATACTGATTTTCACCATCAATCTCACATTTAATATTATAGCCAGGACCACCTGCGCCTGTACCATTTGGACAACCGCCCTGTATTACAAAGTCAGGGATAACGCGATGGAAGGTGAGTCCGTTATAAAAACCTTTTTTTGCAAGGTCGCAAAAATTCTTTACCGTATTAGGAGCATCTTTCTCAAACATCTCTGCCTGCATAACTCCCCTGGAAGTTGTTATAATTACTTTTTTCATTGTCGAATAAAATTTGGACGGCAAAAATAGTATAAATAATTGAGAATATTTTCAGTAAAGATAAGATAACGATAATATTTTACAGGAATTTTATATGAGTAGAGTTCTGAAGGATATTGAACTTATTTATTTGAAAGGAATAATAAGATTGATATATGATCTTGTACCCGGAACAGGACTTGAACCTGCACATAATTGCTTATACTAGTCCCTGAAACTAGCGCGTCTACCAATTCCGCCATCCGGGCGAATACAGTGAACAGAGAGCAGAGAACAGTGAGCAGTTAATTACTAATTCACGTCACATTTATTTCTCAGCTTTTCTGATTCTGCCTGTTGATTTTAAGATTGAGAATAAGATTTTACAAATTTCTTCACAATCTTTGTTCATAGATTCATATTCTTTTTTGTCAATATAATCTGTAAAAGCGAGTAATTTTAACCAATATTGTGTTTCTTTAGCTTCTTTGTAAGATATTGATATTTTCATTGAGAATTCAGCTTTTGAGATAGAAGCAAGTGCTTCCTCAATGTTTGCACCTATTGAAGTGCCACTTGCAAATATCTGTTCAAGTAAAACTGAATTTTTGTTAGCTTTTACAAGATATTGAACTAATTTAACTATCCTTACAGCAAAATTAAATGCTTTGTCTTTTACAATGCTTTCCAAGTAATAATGCTTAGTTTAAATAATTTTTTATTTTCAGAACAGTTTTTCTGCTCATTGTTCACTGTTCATTGCTTACTGCTTTTGTGCCCAGGACAGGACTTGAACCTGCACGCCCTTACGAGCACCAGCCCCTCAAGCTGGCGTGTCTGCCAATTTCACCACCTGGGCAAGACCAATGAACAATGAGCAGAGAGCAATGATCAATAAAATTTAAATTCGCTACTAATTGTTCAATTATAATGAGGGTGCAAAATTATGTTAATTTTTGATATATCCTAAAAGCATTTTTCATATTTTTACAATTTGATAAAAATTTTAACCACAAAGAACTCAAAGTATAGCACAAAGGGCGCTGAAAATAATTGAGAATTAGGAAATAGTACACTGATTTGACTGATGAATACTGATATAAGATTATTTACTAAATAATATATTTAAAATGAATGAATTTATAAAAGATGCAATATAGGAGGCAAGGATAGGTCTTGCTGAAGGGGGAATTCCAATTGGCTCCGTTCTTGTCAGAGATGGTAAAATAATTGGAAGG
>CAZMDE010000230.1:0-4940 GCA_964564355.1 uncultured Bacteroidales bacterium
AACAGTATTTAGGATGACTGTTGCCCGCAAGAAAAATGATGATGATAAGCATATTGTATTAAAAATAATTACCGGTTATAATATTGGTGTTGATGTTGCTACTATAACAGACATGAAGGAGACCGGTTATAAAAAAGCAAATTATAAAATTCCGGAAAAACAATTCCCTGTTACTAAAGGGTTGCCAAGTGTAAAGTTATTAGGTACTGGCGGCACAATTGCTTCACGCCTTGATTACAGAACAGGTGCAGTTATTCCTGCTTTCACTCCGGGTGAATTATATGGCGCAGTTCCTGAATTAGCTGATATATGTAATCTGTCAACTGAGAAATTATTTGCTGTTTTCAGCGAAAATATGGGACCCGACCAGTATAAAAAGCTTGCTATTGCAATAGGTAAGGAAATTGAAAACGGAATTGATGGAATAGTAATTGGACACGGTACTGATACTTTATCTCATACTGCTGCTGCATTAAGCTACATGGTTCAGGATTCCCCTGTGCCAATTGTTCTTGTTGGCTCACAACGTTCTTCTGACCGTCCAAGCTCTGATGCTGCTCTTAATCTTATGCATGCAACTACAGCCGCTGGACATGGAGATATAGCCGAAGTTATGGTATGTATGTTCGGACCTACGTCTGATGATTATGGATTTCTTCACAGAGGGACAAGAGTCAGAAAAATGCATTCTTCATACCGCTCTACTTTCCGCACAATTGGTGATACTCCTTTAGCTACTATCAGAAAAACCGGAGTTACTCCAATTAAAAAGATATTTAACCACAGAAGAAAAGATAAAAATGTAAAAATTGCTCCTTTTTTCGAGGAAAAAGTTACAATGATTTACTATTATACAAATATGAACCCTGATGTGATTGATGCTTTGGTTGATCTTGGATATAAGGGTATCATTATAATAGGTACCGGGCTGGGGCATGTTAATAAACCTCTTTATCCTGCAATAGAAAGAGCTACAAAAAAAGGAGTTCATGTTTATATGACTGTCCAAACTATATGGGGTTATGTTCACATGTTTGTTTATGATACAGGCAGAGACCTTATGGCTAAAGGTGTGGTTCCGTTAGGAAATATGCTTCCCGAAGTTGCATATATTAAATTGGGTTGGGCTTTAGGTCAAACAGATGACCCGCAGAAAGTGAAGGAAATCATGCTAACCCCTATCTGCGATGATATTACTGAACGCGAACCTTATAATGGCTATCTGGTTTATCAGGGTGGAGTTCCGGAAGTTGAAGAGTTTATTAAGAATTTCCGAAAATAGTACCTGGAAAAAACTGAACTATTGAACCATTATACGTTTCAGTCCTGCTTTTGCCTTTTGTTTAATGCTGTTTCTGTATTCATCGTTTTTCATTGTCATGCATTTCTCAAAATAATATTTTGCCTTTTTTGTGTCCTTTTTGCTTTCATAAATTATTCCTAATTGAAGGCAGGAATTAGCTGCAAAATAATATTCTGATTTTGCTCCGTTTTTGATTGTCAGCTCATAATATGATACTGCTTCATCATATTTATTCCATTGATGATAAATTCTTCCTAAACGATATGAAAACTCCAGTATGTCTTTCGGGCTTGTATATGCTTCAGTTGGTGACTTTTCAAAAATTGCATTGATTGCTTTTTCATAATAACCCCCATCGCATAATAATCTTGATTTTAACAAATATACATTAGGAACCTCTTTTTTATCGGCTTCTTTTTCTGCTTGCTTGTCTTCATCAACTATTTCATTCCCGTTTTTTTTGACAAGTTCCATATATTCATAATACTTTTTCATATTTCCCTTGAAAAGGTTACACCAGGCAATTTTCTGGTAAGAGGATTTGATTAAGTTTTGTCCTTTAAATATTTTGAGGTAATTAATAAAGTATTGCTCTGCATCATTGTCAAGCCTGTTCATTTTCGCTATACCTAAAAGAAAATCAAGGTAATATAGTTCCTGATTATCTTTGCTTTTTGGTCCTGCTGAAACAATTTCTATTACTCTGTCATTTTTACCATTGTGCATTGCTATCTTTGATAGGCTTAATTTTACAATAGGAGGATAATTGAGTGGATTTGTTCCAAATTCCTTTTCTATTAAGTTTTGCAGGTTTGTTAATTTTGAACCGTCATTCCAGAAATCTATATAAATAAATGTTAACAGATATGTGCTTTCTGTTTTCAGGTAAGAGTATTCTGTTGTTTCATATGAAGATTTACAGACACTTTCCAGCTCACTCATGCCTTTTTTTATATTCCCTTCAATACTTAATGCTTTTGTAATCCATTTGAATTCATCAGGTATTGAACCAATAAGAATATGCAGCAATCCCAACCCTTTTTTATTCAGTACAAAGTCGGGGTAGTCAGATTCGTTTTTTTTGAGAAGCTTATATGCTTTGTTTGCTTCTAAAATAGCTGTTAAATATTCTTTATATTTTATTCTTGAAAAAGCCCATTGCAGATAATAATCAGCAAGACAATATCTGTAATAGGGTGATGTTTTGTCACCATTTTCCAGACGTTCTAACCTAACTTTTTTATTTTCTTTTAGCTTATAAAAAACCGGATATTCTTCCCTAATAACAAGTGTTAGAAAATCTATATAGTTTTCAATATAGTAGGGAATATTATTAGAAGGGTTTGTTTTTTTTTCCAGTTCAAGCAATTGCCTGCCCTTTTCAAATTTTAAGTTAATTATTTCTGTATATGCTGCTTTGCAATTATCATTAAAATCATAACTGGCATTACAGTAAACAGTTGAAAGTGAAATGAGAATAGTAAATAGTAAATACTTTAATTTTATGAGCATAACGCAGAACATTCGACTTTATAATTGTCAATTATCAATTATCAATTGTCAATTGTCAATTGTTAATTACTTGCGTTTTTTATGCTTCATATTTTCTTTTACTACATCAGTAATAGTATTATCCACAAGAATTCTTCCGCAGTATTCACATACAATTATTTTTCTGTGCATACGGATTTCCATTTGACGTTGTGGTGGGATTTTGTTGAAGCAGCCTCCGCAGGCATCTCTTTCTACTAATACTACAGCTAATCCATTCCTTGCATTTTTACGTATCTTTTGGTAGGCTGTTAAAAATCTTTCTTCTATAAATTTTTGATTTTCTAAAGATAGTTTAATAAGTTCTTTCTCATCCTTTTCATTTTCAGAAGTTATTTCATCAAGCTCATCCTTTTTGATTTTGAGGTCTTCATTTCTTTCGTTTAGAACTTTTTTTGCTTTTTCTATAAGCTGCTTTTTGTCATCAAGAATTAGTTGTGATTCCCCTATACGTTTCTCTGTTAGTTGAATTTCCAGAGTTTGGAATTCCATTTCTTTGCTTAAGGAATCATATTCTCTGTTGTTTTTAACATTTTCCTGTTGAGTCTGATACTTTTTTATCAGAGCCTGTGCATCTTTTATCAGATTTTTTTTATCACTGATATGCTTTTTTAAAGTCGCAACTTCCTCATTATAATTTTCTACTCTTGTATTTAGTCCGGCTAATTCGTCTTCAATATCCTGCACTTCAAGAGGTAATTCGCCTCTCAGAATACGGATTCTGTCAATTTCTGAATCATATTGCTGAAGTGTATATAAGGCTTGTAATTTTTTCCCTATTATAGTTTCGGCTTTAACTTCGGCTTCAGTCCTCGGAACATGAGTAATAATAACTTCTTCTTCTTTCTTTGATTTTTTTTCTTTTTCAGTAGCTTTTTCTTTTAAAGATAGTTTTGCTGCTTTTTTTTCTGGAACTTTAACAATAGGTTTAGTCTTAACTTCTTTCTTTACTTCTTTCATTTTTTGTTCTACAATTTTAATTTTAGGTTCAGGTTTAACAATTAACTTTTTTTCGGGGATTTTTATTATTTTCTTTTCTGGTTTTACAACTTTTTTTATTTCTACTTTCTTTATTGCAGGCTTTACAACCTTCTTAATTTCTGCTTTCTTTTTTACCGGAGCTTTAACTGATTTTTTAATTACAGGTTTAACAACTTTTTTAATTTCTGCTTTCTTTTTTACCGGAGCTTTAACTGCTTTTTTAATTACAGGTTTAACAATTTTCTTAATTTCTGCTTTCTTTTTTACCGGAGCTTTAACTGCTTTTTTTACAGGTTTAACAACTTTTGCTGATTTAACCGGCTTTGCTATCACCTTTGACTTGGAAGCTTTTTTTGATTTTGCAGACATTTTATTACATATTTAATTTATAAATAATAAACGGGGTTTGTATTTATTTCAGAAATTAAGAGTGCAAATTTAGGATATTTTTTATTTAATAGTGAATATAATAAATCTTTTGCAAACTGTTCACTTTCATAGTGTCCGATATCAGCTATTATTATTTTGTTTTCCGCATCAAAAAATTGATGGTATTTCATATCTGCAGTGATAAAAATATCTGCACCGCCTTTTATTGCTTCCTTAATAAGAAATGAACCTGAACCTGTACATACAGCAACCTTTTTTATCAAGTTTGGCGAAGCGTCCACGCTTCGTCTCCCTAATAATTTTGTGTGTCTTATGCAGCCTGCATTCGTTAAATCCTTCAGATTTTTTAAAAATAATTTCTCTTCTTTTCCTTTCTCAAGTTCACCTATTAATCCCGAACCGGTATTATTCCATTTATTTCCGAGTGGGTAAATATCATAAGCAACCTCTTCATAGGGATGAGATTCAAGCATAGCATTTATTATTTTGCCTTCAAGAAAAACAGGATATATTGTTTCTATTCTGATTTCTTTTTCAAAATGCAATTCTCCTTTTTCCCCTGCATAAGGATTTGCACTTTCGTTTGCACGGAATGTACCTTTGCCTTCAACATTAAAACTGCAGCAATCATAATTCCCGATATGTCCTGCTCCTGCTTTGAAGATAGCTCCTCTCACTTCATCGGCTTTATCAACAGGGCAAAAAGTTACCAGCT
>CAZMDE010000231.1:0-4905 GCA_964564355.1 uncultured Bacteroidales bacterium
ATTTTTCAGTAGTTCCGTCTTTTTTTACTACAGAAATCTGCATTCCGGCTTTAATGCTTCCTCTTGAAATTCTGCCGACAGCAATTCTGCCGACATAAGATGAATAGTCCAAAGAAGTTATCTGCATCTGTAAATTTCCTTTTTTTGCAAGCGGTGGTTTAATATAATTAAGGATTGTATCCAGCAAATAAGTAATATCATGCGTAGGTTTTGTCCAGTCATCAGACATCCATCCTAATTTTGAAGACCCGTAAACAGTAGGAAATTCAAGTTGTTTCTCGGTAGCATCCAGGCTGAACATAAGGTCGTAAACTGCTTCCTGTACCTCATCAGGCTTGCAGTTTGGCTTATCAACTTTATTAATAACAACAATCGGTTTTAATCCTAATTCAAGTGCTTTCTGCAGAACAAATCTTGTCTGGGGCATAGGACCTTCAAAAGCATCAACAAGCAAAAGAACTCCATCTGCCATATTAAGAACTCTTTCTACTTCTCCTCCAAAATCAGAGTGACCGGGAGTATCAATAATATTTATTTTAGCTCCTTTGTATCTGACTGATACATTTTTAGCTAATATGGTTATACCTCTTTCTTTTTCCAGATCATTAGAATCAAGTATCAACTCTCTTACTTCCTGGTTATCCCTGAATAATTTTGACTGATACAAAATTCTGTCAACAAGAGTAGTTTTGCCATGGTCAACGTGTGCTATAATAGCGATATTCCTTATACTTTGCATGATTATTATAAAAATTTCTTTAAAAAATGAGTTTGCAAAAGTAGTCTTTATTTCAAGACAAAGACCTGTATATAGATTAAGAAATATAAATACACTCTTTTAAATCTAAGAAAAAATATTATTTTAATAAATTAAAGAAAATTTTAAGTATGATATAATTTGGAATAAATAATTAAATAGTAGGGAGTTATGATATAATTGCATTTATTTAATACTGTTAATAATAAATTTTATTGAATTTTATTTGTAGTTGATTAATAATATTATATATATTTGCAAATAATTTAATTTTAATTTTTTTATGAAAAATGGTAAAGTAAAATTCTTTAATGAGTCTAAAGGTTTTGGATTTATTAAGGACACAGAGTCACAAAAAGAATATTTTGTGCATGCATCTGGTCTTATTGACCGAATTAAAGAAGACGATGATGTTACATTCGAGCTTCAAGAAGGTAAAAAAGGACTGAATGCAGTTAATGTAAAATTGGCTTAATTTTTAATCAGACGATTTAAATCCCAGATGGAAAGAACAATAGTCAAGATTTAGTGAAATTTAAATTCCCGCAAATTTGCGGGAATTTTTTTTACCTCCTTTTTCTATCTCCTCTTTTTCTGTCTTTATCTTTATCTTTGTGAGTTTTATTAAATGAAGGTTTACCGGAGTATTTCTTATTTTGTCCGGGTCTTTCGTATTTCTGTTTATCTTTAGGTTTGAACGAAGAGTTGCTATTACCACCACCAGAGCCATCCACTCTGACTTTTCTGCCTTTATACACTTCATTTTTAAAAGAATCCAGCACAGCATCCATATTGCTTTTATCAATATCAATAAAAGAATAAACTCCTTTGATATTAATTCTTCCGAATTTATCTGCAGGCAAACCGGACATTTCCACAAGGTATTTAATCATCGAGCTATTATCAAAGCCATCCATTGTGCCAAGATTAATAAACATGCTGCTACCCGTTTTTTGACCTTCACCTGATCTGCCATGGTCTTTTTTAGAGAAGTCAATATTTAGGTCGCCTGAATTCCTGTAATAATCAAGGAAGCGGTTGAACTCGATAGATACCACGCGTATAATAAGTTCGTTTTTGTCAAGGTCTTTAAATTCTTCAAAAATAGAAGGCAGGTATTTTGCAATTCCTTTTTCATTTATTTCTACCTGACGAATTTTCTTCATCAATGCTATTAATTGATGTTCGCAAATCTCAACTCCATCAGGTACTCTTGAATAAATAAATTTACCATTCAGTTGTCTTTCAATCTGTTTTATTTTATGTATATCTTTAGTATTAATAATTGAAATAGAAACACCTGATTTTCCGGCGCGAGCAGTTCTTCCGCTACGATGTGTATATAGCTCAATTTCATCAGGTAATTGATAATTAATAACATGGCTAACATCGCTAACATCAATTCCCCGAGCAGCAACATCTGTTGCAACAAGAAGCTGAAGAGCCCTTTCCCTGTAGTGCTTCATCACTTTATCTCTTTGTGCCTGACTAAGGTCACCATGTAATGAGTCTGCATTATAGCCGTCCTTAATAAGTTTTTCAGCAATATCCTGTGTTTCTAACTTGGTTCTGCAAAAAACAATGGCAAAAATATCAGGGTTAGCATCAACAATTCTTTTCAAAGCTGTATATCTGTCGCGTTCATGTACAACATAATACAGATGTTCAATGTTCTCAGCAGTAGTGTTTTTCTTTCCTACAGTGAGTTCAAAAGGATTATGCATGTATTTTTTGGTGATACGATGCACTTCATCGGGCATAGTAGCTGCAAAAAGCCAGGTAAGCTTGTTGTCAGGAGTTTTTTCAAGGATAGTATCAATATCTTCCTGAAAACCCATATTCAGCATTTCATCAGCTTCATCGAGAACAGCATATTTTATAGATGAGATATTAATTCTGTTTCTTCTGATAAGGTCATTAAGACGACCTGGGGTAGCAACAACTATTTGCACACCTTTTTTAATCTTGCTAATTTGTGTTTCTATGCTTGCACCACCATAAACTGCTACAACCCAGACATTTTGCATATATTTTGCAAAACTCTCAATATCATTTGCAATTTGCACACAAAGTTCACGAGTAGGAGCAAGAATAAGAGCCTGCGTAGCTTTAGAATTAAAATCTATCAAGTGTAATAGTGGTAATCCGAAAGAGGCAGTCTTACCGGTTCCGGTCTGTGCAAGACCTATAAAATCTCTTTTATTATCCTGTAATACAGGAATTGATTGTTCCTGTATTGGTGTAGGTTTTTCAAAACCAAGTTCAGTGATTGCCCGGATAATTTCAGCATTAATCCCAAACTTTTCAAATTCATTCATTATATATATTAGTATTAATTAGTCGGCAAAGATAGGCTTAATAATCCAATAAATGGTTTTGGATAATTTAGGACACCTTTTAAATCTTAGTGTTTTTAGTTATTTTTATAATATAAATCAGTAAAATCAAAAAACAAAAGACCTGCAATTAAATTTAATTGCAGGCCTTTTTAATAATTAAAACTATTGATAAGAATTATAATTTAAGAAACTTTTTTATTATTTTGGAGTTAACACATGTAATTCTCAGATAGTACATTCCTTTTTTTATATTTTCTGTATTAACTTTAATAGTCTGATGACCTAAAGATAAAGTATAGACATTTGTTGAAAGAACCTGTTCTTTTCTGTCTAAAACAGCAATAGTTATTTTAACATCAGAAATTTTTGCATAGACATTCAGATTTGCAAGATCCTTTACAGGGTTAGGATAAATGTCACCAATTTTTAAATAAGTATTAGGTTTGTTAATACTGTCATGGCATGGTGGTTTTGGTGGATATATGCTATCGTGTCTTGGTGGTTTCGGTGGATATATGCTATCATGGCATGGTGGTTTCGGTGGATATATGCTATCGTGTCTTGGTGGTTTCGGATGCCAGGGATTTATTGTATCATGCATTGGAGGTTTGTGTTGATTTATACTATCCTTATGATGTTTGAAACGTAAACTATCTCTTAAATGATGTTTCCTGGGATGATAATTCTGGGAGTATGCAAGCATCGATACCAGACTGAAAATTAAAAATAATAACACACTTTTTTTCATAGTCATACAATTTTAAGATTAAGATTAAAAATTATTTCTTTCATAACCCTAAGACATTGAAATTTAATAAAAGGTTGCATCATGATAAAAATAATAAGTTTTAATTACGTTTTAATAACTCTACAAAGATACTGTTAAGTTATTTGAAAATAAAATAAATAAAAATAATAATAAGCTTAAAAGTGCTTTATTCATATAAAATTTATAAATCTTTCAGACTTAGCTGAATTCTTTTTCTTTCTATATCAACATCTATAACTTTCACAATAAGCTTCTGATTCAGCTTAAGCACTTCTGCAGGGTCTTTTACAAATTTGTCAGCAATCTGTGTTATATGTATCAGCCCGTCCTGGTGTATTCCCAAATCAACAAAAGCTCCGAAAGCCGTAAGATTAGTAACAATTCCCGGATACTTTTTGCCAACAATAAGGTCCTTCATAGTTTTAAGGTTGCGGTCAAACAGATAATATTCTATCTCTTCTCTCGGGTCTCTTGAGGGTTTGGAAAGCTCTTCAATTATATCTTTCAATGTAAGTAACCCAATGTCCTTAGTTATATAGTCTTCTAAATTAATCTTATCAAGCGTAGCTTTATTTTCTATTAATTCATCTGTTTTGCATTTGAGATTTTTAGACATTTTATTAACTATTGAATAGCTGCCTGTTCAAATGCCTTTGCGCCAAATCGTGTAACCTTCTTAAGTTCTTCCCTTGATTTAAAAGCACCGTTTACATTCCTGTATTTAATTATGTTTTCAGCAAGTGCCTTTCCTACGCCTGAAACGTAAGACAGCAACTGTTTGCTGGCAGTGTTAAGCTCGACACCAACAAGGTTAACACAACTGATTACAACATCTTCAAGAGATTTCTGCAGGGCATTCTGGTCAACATCATGCTGATACTGACCGACACCAATAGACTTTGGGTCTATCTTGACAAGCTCAGCCAGAGGGTCCATCAAGCGTCTTCCTATTGACACAGCGCACCTTACAGTAACATCATAATCAGGAAATTCTTTACGTGCAACAGCAGATGCAGAATAAACTGAGGCACCGTTTTCAT
>CAZMDE010000232.1:0-2434 GCA_964564355.1 uncultured Bacteroidales bacterium
AAATAAAAGTTCCCCAATTAAAGTAAATTCATTAAATTGGTTAATTTGATCTTCATTAAAAGAATCATTATCCGAACTCATACTATTATCATCACCATTTGTCCCTGTAGAAAGTTCAATATTATAGGACTGTACGTTAAAATTTGAATACACATTTACCCCATAGCATAATAGAATTGCAGAGAATAGAATAATCCGTAATAATAATTTTCCGTGTATTTTCATCAGGGTGCAATAGTAGTAGTATTTTTAATTACTTCTATAATTTGTATGTTAAATAATTGTTAAATTTCATAACTTGCTGGCTAATGGAAAGTTAATATTTCAGGATTACCATCTATTAAGATGTATGAAGTAAAAATAATAAGATAGAAGCATCTATTAAAAATATAACATGTTACAATTTGTTAAATTTCAATAATTAGAAATGAAATGACAAGCAGATGAAGCAAGAATTAGAAGTAAGTAAAAAATCCCGCAATAGTCAATTATCAATTATACTGTTTTATCATCAATCAGAAAGCAGTATATTTGTTTGGGTCCATGAGCACCCATAATAAGTGTCTTTTCAATGTCTGCAGTACGGCTTGGTCCCGTGATTATTGACACAAGAGATGGCAGATTGTCTCTATATTTTTCCTGTATCCCTGCGAGAGCTTCCTTTAAATCCGGCACTAATTGAGACATATAAGAAACTACAATATGAACTGGGGGATAAACAACAGTTCTTCTTCCGGGTATCTGTCTGGATGATACCATAATGCTGCCCAATCTTGAAATGATGTATTCACACGCAGTTATCCCTGCATCAGTACTTAAGAAGTCATTTTCTTCATCAGTGAATGTTACTTTTTTAGTCTTAAAAAGTTTTTTCAAATTTTCATCATTACAAAATATATTATCCCATTTATTTTGTTCAATAAGTAACTGAAGATTTGAAATGAATTCATTTGTATTTTCACAAAAAACAAACTTACCTGAAGCCTTTGTAAATTCCTGGGCAAAAACAATTTCAGGAGCATCAGTCTGTTCATTATAAACTTTAGACTCACAATCAATATAAGGATATGGATTTTCAGTCTTATTAATCAACGCGTTTCGTATGTTTTTTAAAACCTTTTCTCTTGAAGTACTCTCCTTCATAATAATTAGATATTAGATGTTAGAAGTTAGAAAACAAATGTCATTTATTATTTATCTTTATCATTACTTGTTACATACTTCTAATTCCCAGCAGTTATTTTATCTTTATCATCCCAAGGTCTTTTGCCGAAAATATTTTCAAGGTCTTCTCTGTAAATAACTTCTTTTTCAAGTAACAAAGCAGCAAGCTGCTCAACCTTAACCTTATTATCAACTAATAATGATTTGGCACGTTTATAGCAATCATCAACAAGAATTTTAATCTGCTGGTCAATCAGTTCGGCTGTTTTTTCGCTGAAAGGCTTAGTGAAATTATAGTCCTGCTGACCGGAAGAATCATAATAACTGATATTCCCAAGCTTTTCGTCCAATCCATAAAATACCACCATAGTATAAGCCTGCTTTGTGACTCTTTCAAGGTCATTCAAAGCACCAGTAGAAATTTTGCCAAAGAAAACTTCTTCAGAAGCTCTTCCGGCGAGTGCAGAAGTTATCTCATCAAGCATCTGCTCTGTAGTGGTTATTTGCCGTTCTTCCGGCAGATACCATGCAGCGCCGAGAGATCTGCCTCTCGGAACAATAGTAACCTTAACCAAAGGATGGGCAAATTGTAAAAGCCAGCTTGTTGAAGCATGACCGGATTCATGGAAAGCTATAACCTTCTTTTCTTCCGGTGTGATAATCTTGCTTCTTTTTTCCAAGCCTCCCACTATCCTGTCTATTGCAGAAATAAAGTCTTCTTTATTAATCACAAGCTTATTACCTCTTGCAGCTATCAAAGCAGCTTCATTGCAAACATTTGCAATATCTGCACCAGAAAATCCGGGAGTCTGCCGTGAAAGAAAATCAAGGTCAATAGCTACATCATACTTAAGAGGTTTCATGTGAACCTTGAAAATAGCTTTTCTCTCTTCAAGATCAGGAAGCTCGACATGTATCTGCCTGTCAAATCTGCCGGCACGCAGCAAAGCCCTGTCAAGTATATCCACACGGTTAGTTGCGGCAAGAATAATAACACCTGTATTAGTTGCAAAACCATCCATTTCAGTTAACAACTGGTTAAGAGTGTTTTCACGTTCATCATTTGCTCCGGTAATGCTGTTACGCGACCTTGTCCTGCCAACTGCATCAATTTCGTCAATAAAAATAATGCAAGGTGCTTTGGATTTAGCAGTTTTAAATAAATCCCTAACTCTTGAAGCACCAACCCCAACAAACATTTCCACAAAATCAGAACCTGATAAAGAGAAAAAAGGAACCTGAGCTTCTCCAGCCACAGCCTTCGCAAGAA
>CAZMDE010000232.1:2444-3386 GCA_964564355.1 uncultured Bacteroidales bacterium
AGTCTTGCCCGTCCCCGGAGGACCTATAAGCAAAGCTCCTTTAGGAATTTTCCCTCCCAATTGAGTGTATTTTGTCGGGTTCTTTAAGAAATCAACAATTTCCATTATCTCAACTTTAGCTTCCTCAAGACCAGCAACATCATTAAAATTAATAGTTATCATCGTATCCTTATCGAAAACCTGGGCTTTGGATTTGCCAATATTGAATATCTGAGAACCTCCGCCTCCGCCTGCCCCCCTGCTCATAAACCTTGTGATAAGGAAGAAAATTAAAATAAAAGCACCAAAAGTAATAACCCAACCAATAATATCACCACCCCAGTCTCTTCTTTCTATTTTTTCAAGAGGTACTCCTTTTGTATATTCTTTATAGTTTTCATAATAATCTTTAGTAAACCCATCAATAGTTAAAAAATTATATCTGTATTGAGGACCAGATTCAACTATACTGTTTTTTGTAAAGCCTTTTGGTTGGACATCCTTAAATTTAGACCTTGAAAGGCTGTCTTTCTTAATATATATTTCAGCAAACTCTTTGTTTACAATTACTATTTTAGATATATCCTTGTTCTTAAGCAGGTCGTCAAAAAGCCTATCCCTTTCAATTATTTTCATTTCTCCTTTCATATTGACAAGCTGAATTGCAATTAATACAATTGCTATAGCACCCCATAACCAGTATATATTGAATTTGAATTTCTTTGGATTTTTAAAGTCCTTAGGTAGTTTTGGAAAACCTTTAGGAAAACCTGATTTGGTTTCCTTGGTTTTATCAGTTCCTTTATCTTCTTCTATTCCTTCTTTTTTTACTTCGTCAGACATAAATTTGATTTACGATGTACAATTTTTATTATTAAAAAATTAACTTTTAATTTCAGTTTGCTCTGCATCTGCCCATAATTCTTCTAACCTAAAAAAGTTTCTTGTTTCGGGTTGGAATAT
>CAZMDE010000232.1:3396-4096 GCA_964564355.1 uncultured Bacteroidales bacterium
TAAGATAATCCAGCAGAACCCATTGAGAATTTTCCAAACCTTCTTTATGAAAAGGTTTAATACCAAGAGATTTTCTTACAATTTTCTCAACACCTTCAGCAATAGTTTCAACCTGCCTGTTTGAGCTGCCCTGGCAAATAATAAAATAATCACAGATTGAGCTTTTAAACTTATTAAAATCTATAACTAAAATGTCCTCCCCTTTCTTTTCCTTCATACCTTCTATTATGATACTTTTCAAATCGGGTATTTCCTTTTTAATTTTCTTTACTGGTGTTTTCCTGATTTTCTTTTTTTTAATTTCTTCCGTCATTATTATTTTATATTTGTAATTGCAAATTTATAGTTATTTTACATAGTATCATGAAAAAATCTAAGAATCAACCACAAGTCATCAGATTAAAAACTATAGATTCAACTAATAAATATGCTTTGCAATTACTGGAAAAGGGAAACGCAGAAGATGGTACAATTATTATAACTGACTTTCAATCTTTCGGCAAAGGGCTTGGTAATAATAAATGGGAAAGCGAATTAAATAAAAACCTTACTTTCAGCATAATCTATAATCCTGTTTTTCTGCCTGTCGAAAAACAATTTATACTTAATAAGGCTGTTTCATTAAGTATTGTTGATTTTATAATTCAAATTGCACCACAGTTTAGTATCAAAATCAAATGGCCCAATGATATTTATATAA
>CAZMDE010000232.1:4106-4882 GCA_964564355.1 uncultured Bacteroidales bacterium
TGACAAGAAGGTTGCAGGAATTCTGATAGAGAACCTTATTTATGGCTTAGAATATAAATCAGTCATTATTGGTATAGGTTTGAATGTGAACCAGAAAATATTCAGAAGCGATGCTCCGAATCCAACTTCACTCAAGCTTGAAACAAATCAGGATTTTGATTTAGATGAATGTCTTGATATGCTTGTTCAAACAATAGAAAATCGCTATAATATGCTTAAAGATGGGAATATAGAAGAATTGAATAGAGATTATATCCAAGACCTTTATCGTTTTGGTAAATACTATAATTACAAGTACAAAAACAATATTATCTCAGCTAAAATTACCGAAATCAGTGAGTTTGGTCACCTTATTCTTCAAACAAAAGATAACAACGAAATTCAATGCGATTTAAAAGAGGTTGAATTTGTAATTTAGTTCATTGGTTCACTTGTTTATTTGTTTATTAGTAATTTTGGGAAAGTTAATAAAAAAGTAAGAAAAAGCTTGACTTTATGGTGAAAATAGCAGTAATTTTGCAAAGTGAATTGATTGTCAGATTTTATAAGATTCATAAGATTTATCAGATTAATAATTTAATAAATGTCAAAGGTTAAGTATAAGGAACCGATATTAGAGATGAGCGGGAGCGATGGGGATATAGTCCATAGCCGCAACCATTATGGTCCTTATACAAGGAGGAAGACGAAGAATAAGTACAAGCCAACAAAAGCACGAGTAAAGGCAACAAATTCTCTGGCAGATGTGGCAAGGGCTTATAATACTTTAACAGACA
>CAZMDE010000233.1:0-4863 GCA_964564355.1 uncultured Bacteroidales bacterium
ATAAGTTTTAAGTCTTGAAAAATAATTATAGGATGATAAAGAAAATATAAATAACCTGCCGGATTTGGCACGTTTTGCAATTGAAAGCGGATGGACAAAAAACGCAAGCTTTAAAACACAGATAGGCAGAAATTATGAATTGCATCATTGTCAATCAGCACCAGATAAGCTTTTTGACCGCATTTCACTTTATGAGAAAATATATGCTCTGATTAATTTGCATCCTCATATTACAGAATTTTATAAGCCTGCATATTCCGTATCAAGGTTTTTGTTTGAGAACAGCGAATTACCCGAATCTTTGTTCGACTCATGTCCTGCCTGCAAGACAGAATGGGCTTTTGACTATACCGGAAAAATATATCCATGCACTGCTACTGTCGGCAAAGCCGATGAAACGCTTGGCACTTTTTTCCCTGCCGTATCTCTTAAAGAAGACAGAATAAATGAATGGGAAACAAGAGATGTAACCTGCATAAATGAATGTAAGGATTGCAATGTGCAGCTTGCTTGCGGAGGAGGTTGCGGCTCAGTAGCAAAAAATAGAACAGGGAAAATTAATTCACCTGATTGCAGGCCAGTTAAAGAACTGTTAGAACTTGGCTTTGCATCATATATGGACACCAAAATTACAAATGAACTAATAAAACAATAAACAAAATTATGAAAGAAATAATATCTTCAGAATTCCAGAAAGAAGTATTAGAAGGCGGGAAAGTTGTTCTCGACTTTTACTCTTCTGAATGTCCTCCTTGCGAGGCATTAGCACCTAAATTTGAAAGCCTTTCCGTCCTTTATGGGAATGACATTAAATTTCTAAAGATTTTTCGTCAGCAAAGCAGGGAGCTTGCTGATAAGCTTGGAGTGAAATCCTCACCAACATTATTATTTTATGATAATGGCAAAGAAGCAGGGGAGAGGTATTCAGGAGGAATTAAAAAAAGCGATATTATCAAATCGCTTGACAATATGCTGCCTGCTGAGAAAGTGGCTAAGATTAAATCACAAATAAAACATTCAGTAAGTGAATACGATGTTATAATTCTCGGTGCCGGACCAGCGGGACTAACAGCAGGGCTATATCTTTGTCAGTCTAAAGTGAATACTGTTCTTGTAGATATTGCTTTGCCGGGCGGACAGGTTGCCACAACACACCAGGTATCAAATTATCCGGGGTTTATTGAACCTCAACCGGGCTATTTGCTTTCTCACAATATGTCTGAACAGACAAAGCTTTGCGGAACTGTTTACAAAGTTGCAGTTGACGTAACAAAAGTTGATTTGCTGAAAAAGGAAGTTGTGATAGATGAATATGAAACCCTGAAAGCAAAGAAGATAATTATCTCTACAGGTGTTGTGCCTAATCTGATGGGCATTCCCGGTGAAAGAGAGCTGAAAGGCAAAGGCATTTCGTATTGCGCTACCTGTGATGCAAAGTATTATGATAATAAAGAAGTGCTTGTTATTGGCGGAGGAAATTCTGCAGTTGAAGAATCCGAACTTATTGCACGTATTGCAAACAAGGTAACAATTGTACAACAATTAGATAAGCTTACAGCAAATAAAACAGCACAGGAAAAACTTTTTAAAAACAAAAAAATAAATGTTATTTTTGAACATGAACCACGTGCTTTTGTCAGAGAAGGTGATAAAATAATTACTGAAGTTGAGAATCTAAAAACAAATGAACGTATAAAGCTTGTAAGTGACGGAGTTTTTATTTTTATCGGGATGAAACCAAATACAGAGTTGTTTCATGAAAAGCTTGATTCAGATAAATTCGGATTTATTAAAACCAATGAAGACATGCTTACCAGCATGCCTGATATTTATGCAGTAGGTGATGTGACAAGTAAAAAATATAAACAGATAACAACTGCTGTAGCTGATGGAACAATTGCTGCAATTGCTATAGCAAGAGAACTCGATTAATAGATTTATCAGATTGTTAGATTATAAGATTGTAGATTTAAAAATTAAATATTTTAGTATTATGGACATTACTTTAATTATTATAGGCTCATTATTCACTGCATTTGTGGGGTATTCAATTTATTCAAACAGACGCTTAAAAAAAGTATCTGCTACTCCTGGTATTGAAAAAATAAAGAAATTAAATGATTCAAATTTTAAAAAACAAATAAGTGCAGGTATTACTATTGTTGATTTCTGGGCTGAATGGTGCGGTCCCTGCAAAACGATGGTTCCTGTGCTGAATAAAGTTGCAGATGAAACAAAAGGAACAGTAACTGTTTGCAAACTTAATGTAGACCATGCAAAGAAAACTTCTGCAAAGTTTAATGTAAAAAGCATACCTACTATTATTATTTTTAAATCCGGTAAAGAAGTAGGACGGATTGTAGGTGTTAAAACCAAAGCTCATATTATTGAACAAATTGAACAAATCAGATAAAATTAACTTATTTAAATATTTTAATTATGAAAAAGAATATGGGAACCATTGACAAGACTATCAGAATCCTGATAGCAGTGGTAATTTTTGTGCTTGATTATACAAAAGTTATACAAGGTACTTTTGCAACTATACTTATCATAATAGGGGCAATATTCATTGTTACGAGCATTATAAGCTTTTGTCCGCTTTATCTTCCTTTTGGAATCAGTACTTGCAAGAAGGAAAAGAAATATTAATAAATTGCAACAACACCCCCTTTTTAACTAATCACTCATCGCGGAATTCTGTATCTTCTCCAGAATTTAAACCTTGTGATTGTTGTGTATGCCATAAGCTTTATGAAAAAGCTGTAATGCATAAGCCTGTGAATTATATAGTAAACTGCTGTGAAAAGACCTATGTTTATTAATGCTTCTATTATAAAAACTGCTGTTTCATTCAGCAGTTTTATGCTGTAAAAATAATTGCTGATAAAACTTGTTACTTGTATTGCAATAAAAGGATTTATAAAAGCAAAGATAAGCCATGTCAGTGGTATAACTATGCTGTGTGATGTTTCTATTGCTCTTTCAGGACAGTAATTCATGCAGTGCATACAACTTTCGCATGTTAGTTTCCAGTAAGGTCTGTCATCAACTAGTATGATAGATTTAGTAGGGCATTGCTGAATGCAAAGTCCACAATTATTACATTTGTTAGTTGCGAAAAATGTTTTTGCCAGTATAAACCTGCCCACGAAATAATAACCTAATGCAATCGGAGCAACTAAAAGGTCGAAAGGCAAAGATATGAATGCAGGCAAATAAACCTTTTTACCTGAAAATATCTTATCTGTAAATCCTGTAATAATATTTTGCCATCTTTCACATATTGACTTAACAACCTTTTCTTTCAATCCCGGGTGAAGCGATATCCAGTTTGATGGCAGGTCAACAGGCTGCATGCCAACAATATTATATCCTTTCAGCATCAAAATAACAGCAGGAAGAAATTGAGTTATCCCGCTCAATCCCGGAAGGAAAAATTTTGATAGCTTCATTCCTGCTCTTGTATTTACTATAAAAACATCTGAACCCTTAAGCAGTTTAAATCTTAGAATAAGCTTTATAAATGAATGAGGCAGATTGAAACCATGAGTTGCCGAACAGAATCCTATCAGAGTTTCCCCTTCTATATCAGGAAAAGCCTGGCTTATGAATTGCCTGTATGAGTATACATAAGTGTTAAGCCCTTTATCCTTTACTTTTTTCTCTATCCACTCTGATACCCTTTTGGAATTACCTGTGCCCGAATAATAAATAATTAAAAGATTCTTATAATCTTTCATTTATGAATTATAGTTTTATATGCAAATTAAGTGTAAAAGTAAATATATCTGGTGAAAAGAAAAATTAATATTCTGAGATGATTACAGATTGTGACTAACCGTTTTTCTTCATATCTTTTTTATAATTCTTCATCATCTTTCCGAATGATTTGTCCTTCTTTCGCCTTTCTATAACTGTAGATTCAAAATGAGCTTTCTCTCTTTCCATCTTTAAGTAGTTTTCGTACGAAGCTTTGTCAATCTCCCCGTTTTCAACTGCTTCAAGGACTGAACAACCAACTTCATTCGTGTGAGTACAATCTTTGAATTTACAATTCTGAGAAATCGATACAATCTCGTCAAATGTTTTTTCCAGTCCGCTTTCACTGTCTGCAATGCCAACTTCTCTCATGCCCGGATTGTCTATAAGTATCCCACCACTTTCAAGAACTATTAGCTCCCTGTGACTTGTGACATGCCTGCCTTTATTCGTGCTCTGGCTTATTGTATCAGTTCTCATTATGCTTCTTCCCGAAAGATTATTCAGCAAAGTAGATTTCCCCACACCCGATGAACCAAGCATACAATAAGTCTTACCTTTATCAATGAATTTCTTTATTTCTTCATATCCCCTCTGTGTCTCATTACTTATAGCAAAAACAGGGACATTCTTAATTCGTGATTTTATGCTGCTTACAATTTCATTTATGCGCTGTTCATCTATTAAGTCAGTTTTGCTTAGAACAATTAAAGGCTTAACTTTAGATGAATTACAAATCGTAAGGTATCTTTCAAGCCTGTTAATATTGAAATCCCTGTCAGCAGACTGGACTAAAAAAGCATAATCAATATTTGCAGCTATTATTTGTATCTCTCCGAATTGTCCGACAGCCTGCCTTTTAATTATTGAAAATCGCGGAAGTATTTCATAAATTATTGCAAGCTCCTTATCATAAATTGTCATAGCAACCCAATCACCCACAGCAGGAAAATCTTCACGGTTCTTTGCTGTAAACCGCATATTACCGGTTGTCTCCGATTCAAATTCACCCTTATCTGTTTTGACAATGTATCTTTCCTTATGCTCTGCAACAACTCTTCCCAATTCAAATCCTTCAAGCTTATTCTCTGCAATTAATTT
>CAZMDE010000234.1:0-4853 GCA_964564355.1 uncultured Bacteroidales bacterium
TGTTCGTAGATTGTTCGAAGAGTGTTCGAAGAGTGTTCGAGAATTGAGCCTAAAATGTATTTAAAAACATGATTAAGGACAACATTTGATTCAGTTTATCAATTATAACATAAATATTGTTTAATTTTGCATCTATGCCAATTAAGCAGTTACTGATAAAGTATTGGGGACACAGCACCTTCAGACCATTGCAGGAAGAAATTATTAATTCTGTGATGGAGGGAAGGGATACACTTGCTTTGATGCCGACAGGAGGAGGAAAGTCTGTTTGCTACCAGATACCGGCTTTGGCTATGGATGGTATTTGCATAGTCATATCTCCCTTGATTGCATTGATGAAAGACCAGGTTGAGCAATTGAAGAAGAAAGAAATAAAAGCAATTGCAATATACTCCGGAATGCCAAAAAGTGAAATTGATATTGCTTTCGATAATTGCATTTACGGGGATGTTAAGCTGCTTTATCTGTCACCTGAACGGCTTTCATCAGACTTAGCAATAGCCCGCATACGCAAGATGAAGGTTAACCTGATTGCTGTGGATGAGGCTCACTGTATTTCGCAATGGGGTTATGATTTTCGTCCGCCATATCTCAAAATAGCTGACATAAGACAGTATCATCCGAATGTTCCTGTGCTTGCTCTTACAGCAACAGCAACTTCTGATGTTATAAAAGATATTCAGACCAGGCTTTCATTTAAAAAGGAAAACCTTTTTAACATAAGCTTTGAAAGAAAAAACCTTATTTATACTGTCTCAGACCATGAAGACAAACCTGCAAGATTACTGAAATTCGTTAGGAAAGAGCAGGGACAGGGTCTAATTTATGTTACCAGCCGTTTGAGAACCTCGCAAATTTCAGATTATCTGACAAGGAATAAAATTTCATCTTCCTTCTACCATGCAGGGCTTGAGAATAAAGAACGCAACAAAAGACAGTATGAATGGATGACAGATAAAATAAGAATACTTGTTTGTACAAGTGCTTTTGGCATGGGCATTGATAAAAAGGATGTCAGGTTTGTTGTGCATTATAATCCTGTAGATAATCCTGAAGAATATTACCAGCAGGCAGGAAGAGCTGGCAGAGACGGGAAAAACTCCACTGCTTTGCTTTTGTTCAGTGAGGCTGACAAATATGAGCTTGAGAAGAATCTGAATATTAAATTCCCGGGTATAGATAAAATTAAAAGCATTTATCATGCATTGGGCAATTATTTCCAGATACCTGTTGATGGCGGTCAGGAGCTAAGCCTTGATTTTGACATAAAAGAATTCAGTAATAATTATGATTTTGAACCTCTTGTTGTATATAATAGCCTTAAGTTTCTTGAGAGGGAAGGTTATATAATGCTAACGGACAGCTATTATTCAGCTTCACGAATTCATTTCAAAATGAACAAAGAAGCCCTTTATACTTTCCAGGTTGAGAACAAGCAATATGATGGTTTTATAAAAGAAATACTGCGTTTATATGGTGGCGTATTCAATGATTTTATTACTATTTATGAAACAGATATTGCTTATAAGACAAAGATGGCAAAGGAAAACGTAAAGAAGATATTGGAAAGGCTGGATAAACTTGAGGTAATTGAGTATATTCCTCAGAAAGACAAACCGCAGATAATTTATTGCCAGCCAAGACTTGATACTGAAAACCTTTATATATCAAAGGAAAATTATAATGACAGGAAGAAAATAGCTGAAATCAAAATGAAAGCATTCATTGATTATGCTTTAAGCAGCCATAAATGCAGAAGCCAGATGCTGCTTACATATTTCGGAGAGACCAATTCAAAACGCTGCGGCGCCTGTGATGTCTGCCTTAAAAGAAATGAGCTGGAGCTTAATGAGATTGAATTTGATATAATAGTTGATAAAGTAAAGCCAATCATTCAACAACAGCCACTTACAATAGATGAAATAAAAGGGTTATTTGAAAATATAGATGAAGTGAAAATATTGAAGGTCATAAGATGGCTGAGGGAAAACGGGAAGATACATATGAATGAGGAGGGGAAACTTCAGTGGATATAAAGATTATCAGATTATCAGATTATCAGATTATCAGATTATTAAACCTTATTTTTAACATATAACCTTAGTATAAAACATTTTCCCCCAGGATTTAAACCTTATTAGCTTATTCCTGAGTTACAGTTCTAATAAAAAATAAGCTAATAAGGTAAAAAAACTAGTTATTCTATCTTTATATTAATGTTAAAAAAAAATTGCGTAACATCAGCTGATAATTCTTATGTACAAAAGGTTTTAGTTTTCTTCTGGATTTGGGACAGGTATAAGCCGGTTATTACAATTATCATACCTATAATGCTTTTGGCGGTGATTTCTTCTTTAAGAATATAATACGAAGCAATCAGGGTGAAGACAGAAATAAGATTCACAAACATGTTCGTCTTTCCGATTCCTATTTCACTGATAATATAAATATAAATTATAAAGGCTAAGGTTGAGCCGAAAACAGCCAACAGCAAAAGGTTTGAGATAAGTTCAAAGTTAGGCACTACTTTAACAAAATTCTTAAATTCAAAAATAAGAAATAAAGGCAAAAAATAAATTGCACCTACACAATTCTGTACAGTAACAATTGTCAAACCTGAATATCTGCTAACCAGCTTTTTAATAACAACAGAATAAATAACAGCACATAAAACAGCACCAAACATTAGAGCTATTCCAACAGGAGAAGCCATGAAAGTGAGGTCTCCCTTTAATACCATAATGCCAATGCCAACAAAAGAAACTACAGCACCGGCAAAGTTTATGACAGTCAATTTTTCTTTCAGCATAAAATAACCCAATATAGCAGAAAAGACAGGTATTGTAGATATTATAACAGAGCCAACCAAAGCTGACACATGTGTTAAACCAATGCTTTCGCAGGCAAAGTAACCTAGAGGATCTATCAGTGTAAGAAAGAAAAATAATAAATAATCTTCTTTCCTTATTTTATTGAATTTTCTTGTTATTAAAGCAAATGCCAGGAGGATAATACCTGAAATTAATAGTCTAATGAATATTGTTGTAAGCGGTCCATAATATTTATAGACTACCTTAATCCATACATAGGCAACACCCCAGAATAACATTGGTAATACTGCAAGTGCATAAAATCCCGGCTTTGTAAGCTTAGTCAATTTATAACAGATAAAAAATACTCTGCAAAGTTAATAATATACTTTAACCATTGTGTTACCTTGGGGTTAACACATTATCTCCAACATTTTAATTATGAATCATTAACAGTATTTGTGCAACAGGTTAGTCAAAAACATAGTGGTTTTTCGAATGTAATGAAACATTTTTGCTTTTCTTTAATGACTATATGAAACAAATAGTCAATTAAGTATTCTCAATTTCCCCTGAAGGTATCGTAAAACTAAACGTACTTCCCTTTCCGGTTTTACTCTCCACGCTTATTATTCCTCCGTGTTTTTCAATAAATTCTTTGCATAGCAACAGACCTAAACCGGAGCTTGACTCCCCATCTGTTCCGGGTCTGGTAACTTTAGAATCTATGCGGAAAAGATTATTTAATAAAATTTCACTCATCCCGATTCCGCTATCTTTTACGCTTACTTCCACAAGATTATCCGCTAAAGTTTTTGCAGAAATAAATACTACACCTTTGGATGGCGTGAACTTAACTGCATTTGAAACAAGGTTACGAAGAATGCTTTCAGCCATCCTGATATCTGCAAAAATTTTAAGGTTTTTGGGTATATCAGTATGCAACCCTATTTCTTTCTGTCCGGCTCCTTCCTTAACCTGTTCAATTGCATGTTGAACAATGTCAGAAAGCTGAACTGTTTCCTGTTTAAATTCTATACTGTCTCTTTGAACATTAGCCCATTCAAGCAGATTTTCAAGTAAATTAAGAAGATTCGTGGCTGATTCATTCAGAAGCTTCATTAATTGCTGAATTTGTCCAAATGGCATAGAATCCAATTTCTTAACCATTACATCTGTTAATCTTAAGAATCCGCTGAAAGGGCTGCGCAAGTCGTGAGCAATGATTGAAAAAAACTTATCTTTTTCAGCATTTATTTTTAATAGCTGTTCATTTTTGAGTTTTATTTCCTCTTCAGCCTGCTTGCGTTCAGTGATATCTTCAGAGATTCCCAGCAGGTATTTCGTTTTTCCATCAGCTCCCCTGATGCTGACCTTGCGTGTATGAAGCAGCCGCATGCCTTTATTTGCAGTCAAGATAGGCTCTTCAGGTATGTCTAAGATGCCTGCTTTTCCATCAAGCACATCACGGTCCTTGCTTATAAAATTTTCTGCTTGTTCGAGAGGGAAAAAGTCAAGGTCATTTTTGCCGAGCATGTCCTTGCGGTCATAGCCCAGTAGCTCCTCGCCTGCCCGATTGAAAATAACAAACCTCAGGTCTGTCGCTTCCTTAAGAAAAATCATGAGCGGGACGTTTTCCACAACCGCTTCTATTAGAGCATTTGATTCAAGAATTATTTTTTCGGTTTTCTTGCGTTCGGTTATATCACGACAGTATGAAACAATATGTTTTTTAGTATTATCAAACTCATACAATGATGCCTGAATGATAATGTTTATTCTTTTGCCATCAGGGTGCTGATAAACGGTTTCAAAATCCTGAATGTATCCCTGCTGAGAACATAAATTTACCGCTTTTGCATTGTTTTCAACTTCATCGGGTGCTGTCCATTCAAGGACAGAATGTCCTATAATATCTTCAACAGATTTAAACCCTGCAATTTTTAAATAAGGTTCATTTGCCTCTACTACACAGCCTTTTTCATCTATAACAACAAACCCTGTATCTGTATTGTTTACAAGCTGCCTGTATATCTTCTCGCT
>CAZMDE010000235.1:0-3378 GCA_964564355.1 uncultured Bacteroidales bacterium
TGAATTGACTGAATTTTTTCAAGGAATTCATTTTTCTTTCTATCGGTAGCATTATAATAGTTATATGTTTCTTTATCACCTTTGGATTTGAGCTTGCGGTTGTCAGGTTTAGTATTAGAAATGGCATTATTGAAATCTTTATTTGAAGAAACTCCGGTCATCAGCTTTTTACGGCAGTCGTAGTTAAAAAAGTACCATTCGGAATTATCAGGTTCTAAATAAATAGAAAGCTCATCACCGCTTTTTCTTTTCTTTAACATTATATAACCACTGACATATCTGTATATCTGTTCTTTATACATATTACCTATACCAATCTTTCCCCTGGAAACATAGGAGCGAATTGCGGGAATCCATTTCATTCTAATATCAGTAATAACGAGCGTTTTCCTTAATTCCTCAGGAACTTTCTTAAATCCCATTCCGAGGCTTATTTCAGAAATCAGCTTATCAGCTTCTTTAACTCCCATAACTTCATAGAGAGTTTTAGTGAATTTGTCAGTCGGAAGCTCAATAGGTTTAAGGGCTTGATTTTTCTGCAAGCTGGCTGAAATGATATCGAGTGATTTTTCGTTAAAAAAGAAATCAGTAATAATAGCAAGGTCAAATGTAGTACTGTCGGGAATAATATAATGCCTAACTTTTCCGAAAGCATTAAATTCAACTCTTCCGAAATCGCTTCCAAACTTAATTTTACCTTCACCTGTAGTATAGCATTTATTTACATTAAAATTTAAGTAATTACCTGGCAGAGAAAGAGTTTTGAGCTTAGCTTTATCGGCTATCCTGTATTCCTTGTAAAGCTTATCGTAAATAAGAAAACCGCTTGAGCATAATACTGTGTCAGGAGTGTCAAAGTTATCTCTTGAAGATGACAAAATCGGCTTACGAGGCAAAGTGCTTATAAAACGGGATAAAATGCCTGTGGAGTCAGGTGTAAAAATCATGCCTGCAAGAATTGATTTATGATTAATATCTGCTGGTTTATCAGAAATGGGAATATAAATTTCTTTAGGATTAATCTCAGCTTTAAATTTCAACCATGCAGAAAGTGTATCGCAAGCCTGCTTAATACGAACTCCTCCATTAAAGGTTAAAAACTCTCTGTTTGCTAAAAGACTGACATCTCCTGTATAATAAAATGCGTCACTTAGATGAAAAAACTTAGCAGAGTCAGGGAGTTCAGGGTTAGAGGAAATTGAAATACTACCTTTTGCAAAGGTTTGCACAGTGCTGTCAACTCCAATTTTATCAAAGTATATCAATTGCCTGTTTCCATTCTCTTCAATATAATCATATTTACCTTCAGCAGTATATTTCTTACGGGCTGATATATTAACTGTAGCATCATAAATATTGTGATATTCAGTAGTAGTATTAGCAATAATAGATGCATGTTCGAGAGTCTTCATATCAGCTTTCTTAAATACTGTGATTTCTTCATTCTCAGGAAAAATGGCTGCATCAGCAACTTTTATTATTTTGACTCCCTGTGCAGTAATAATATTAGTTCTTAAGTTGTATTTAGCTTTAGGAGAAAAGAATTGAAGAGAATCCTGCTGAGGATGTATAGATATAAATTTAGAACCTTTCAGGTCAATGTCAATCAATTCCTTTTGGGATAAACTTTCGAGATTTACATTCTTGTTCTTACTATCTGCCAGAGCTAACTCATCTTTATCCATAAACCAATCAAATTCGTCCATAAAACAAATGTATTGGTTAAACGGAAATTCAACTTTTGAACCAGTGCCATTTGAGCTAAATTCTCCTTTTCTTTTGATAAAGTCGATATGTGATTTATAGTTATGGGTTATAAATGACATTTCAGTAAGGTCATAGGACTTCATTCTGAAATCAGCAGTATCAGCATCAATTAAAGTGTTTTTAAATTTAAACAGTTTGGACTCAAGCTCAGCTCCCGGAAAGCCCAGCATACCTTTTCCGGTAAGCTGAAGAGGGGTTAAATAAAGATAACCGGTAAGCTGAGTTTGATTTTTGAAAATTGAAATAGGCTGAGAAATTGATGAAACAGCCATTATGTCTTTATAAGGCAACCAGTGAATATATACATCTTTACCCGATGCATCCGGATATTCCACACCTGAAATTTGTTCATCAATATTATAATTCTGCGCTCTTGTATTCATTGAGTCAGGGAAAAATATAAAATCCTCGGATTTAGCTGTTGAAGTGAGATAGGTTAGAGTACCATTACCTCTTAATCCTTTATTGCTAAGGTTTACTAAAGACGGTGACAGAAAATTCGCTTTGCCTCCATAAGCAGGATAACCTGATTGAGGAGTTTTATTAATAAAGCCAAGAGAATAGTCAGGTTGAATTTTAAGAGGCTCCTCTATATCCGGGAATATACCACCTGAATTTAATATTCCTGTGAAAGCAAGGTGTTCAGTTTTAAAATTATCAAGACTATCAATTGTAAACGGGTCAACTTTATAATAAAATTTATCTTTTTTATACACACCGTTTTGAATAAATTTTCTGTGGTAATAAACATAAGAATCTTTCTTACTGTTAAGAATAGGAAACCTGGGATACCTTTTAAGACCTGCCTTATTGTCCGGATCATTAATATTCAGGTCTCCGCTGATTCCTTCAATAACACTTTTTGCTTTAACCAGACGATATCTGCCTTTATCATCTTTCTGAAAGCTTTTAACCATAAATGTTAATGAATCTACGGTAGGCAGATTAAGCTTGAATTTATCATATTCAAAAGAAAATTGTTTGCCGAAGAAATCGAATAAACCTGCTCTAACTCTACCATTAAATGCGAAATCCCTGTTTCTTTTGAGAACAACCTCTTTGTTTTCAGGAAATATATATACTTTTTGCGAATCACTTAGCTGAACAATATCAATACCTCTTATTGTCAGGTCATAATTTTCAAGGTTTAAAGTAGCATTACTTTTTTTCCCTGACATTAAAGAGTTAAACTCAATAACATCATAATCAGTTTTGCCCTGCTTAGCATTCAGATAATAAAATAACCTGTCTTTAATAATAATTTTGTCCTCATCCAGCTTATAAATAAGAAACCCCATATTACTAAGATTTAATAAAAACGCTTTGGTCTGGTTCAGGGACATTTTTATATATCTTGCATATTCTTCAAGAAAAAATTCTTTAGTTTTATACTTATTATAATAACTCTTAAGCTCAAACAATGGATTAATATCATCCATACCCTGAATTTTATAGAATTTGTCAAGTTTGAAGAAATTATCTGACTGAAATTTTGCTTCACTGCTCACCCCGGGTCCTTTTATCATCTCTAAATCAATCTTTGATTCATTCATTTTCCATGTAATATTTTCGAAATACATGTCAATTTTATGATATGTATCAAAATATGGA
>CAZMDE010000235.1:3388-4843 GCA_964564355.1 uncultured Bacteroidales bacterium
CGTGTTGTCGGTTGACTGATGGTCATAGATGATGACCCGGTCAACCTTGCCCTTTTAATTCTCCATGTGCGTCACCAAGAGCTTCTCTTCATTGTAGGCGATCATGTCAAGCCAAACCTTCTTCATATCTTAACAATGAAAGCTCTTTGTTTTGCTTATTATACTTCATTCTTAAACCCGGATGGTATATAGAATCCTTTTGACGCATATTAAAGTTAACAGAATCCATTTGTTGCAGATTCAGGTTCATAGAATCCTTTGTGTTTAGATTTTTGAAAAAGTTAAGATATATTGTGGCAGAAGCTTTTTCTGTGCCAATATGGTCTTTTTTTATTATAAATGCCTGCGAGCTTATTACAATAAATTTTTGTTTTTTTCTTTTAAAAATCACATTTGCCGGATTATCTTTATCTCCTTTTCCTATAAGTCTTGACCCATATAATGAGAAACCCCCTTTATAATCTACCAGGTCAAAGATATTTTTCACATATATGCGTTTGTCATACGAATCAAATCGCGGATAAGAAGCCTTTTCTTCATTTACATCTGCTCTAACTTTTTCTTCAATTCTTCCTAACAAAGGTTTTGAAAACCAATTTTTATAATATAAAGCAGCGGAATCAGCACTATATTTGTAATACTTTAGAGTTATCTCATATTTGTTAAGTTTAGAAAAAACAGAATCTTCACTGAAACCAGCTCTTTTCCAGGAAACTTTTCCTTCGTTTCCTTTCCATTTATTATTTAAAGGATAATAAATACCACTTGTATTTAAAATACAACTGCTATCCTTATTTGCATAACATGTCAGGGTAATATCCTTAAATATAAACCGGGGAATTGAATCAAAAATAAAATCTGTGAAAACTTTATCAGATTTCCAAACAGTAGTTTGAGAATAATAAAGAAAATTATCTGTGAAAACATCATTAAGAGCTTCTAAATATTCTATAAAACTTCTCTTGTGGGAACTGTTTAATACAAAATTAACACTATTATGAACAGGGTTAAATACCTTTTCAAAATGTTGATTATTACTTAAACTAATAAGAGTTAACAGATAATTATAAAAATGAGGGTATACTTTCATTTTTTTATTTAGCATAAGATTAGAAGTCTTATAAATTTTATCCTGTTGTTTAGGAGAAAATTTATTTGATTCCCATTCTTTTTTAAAATCCTGAAACACCTGCAAACATTTACTTTTATCTTCTTTCTTATCAATACTTTGGAAAAAATCTGAAAGTTCATTAATATAGAGTTCCGGTAGCTGGGAAAAGCTTTTTGTATTTTGTGATAGGCAAAGTTTAAAAGGGATTAATATTATTATAAAAGTTATAGTAATTAATGATGTCAATCTCATTTTATTAATTTTGCATGTTGAATATTTAATATTTAGCATTTCAATGTAATTTTATTTACCATACCGTTCAAAGAATTTTAGAAAACAGCTCC
>CAZMDE010000236.1:0-4835 GCA_964564355.1 uncultured Bacteroidales bacterium
TTCCGCTGGCTTCCCCTTGCAAACCTTAATGCCGAAGACTTCACCCTGCCCATTGACAAAAAGGTTGTCAATATGCTCATTGAGGAATTTAAAAAATAAATGTCCCTCTAAAATCCTGTTGTTAAAATATCTTAAGTTCATAATATAATATCTCTAAAGATGTTTAATCATATAGGTTTACTTATATGAATTTGTTGCAGTAATATTTTATTTCTTTGCGTTCTTTGCGTTTTACTTAGTGTACTTTGCGGTTAAATTTTATTCTTATTGTCTCAAATCTCACATCTCATATCTCACATCTCACATCTCATGTCTCATATCTAATTCAAAATGAAAAAAGAACTCATTAAATCCGAAACAAGAGGAATAGCTGAGCACGGCTGGCTTCACAGCAAATTTTCATTCAGCTTTGCAGAATACTATGACACAAAAAGAATTCACTTCGGCATGCTGAGAGTGCTCAATGATGATATTATCGAGCCTTCCGGAGGCTTTGATACTCATCCTCACGATAACATGGAAATAATCACCATTCCTCTTTCAGGCAGCCTTAGGCACCGCGACAGCACAGGCGGAGGGTCTATCATCAAAACCAATGACGTCCAGATAATGTCAGCAGGCTCGGGCTTAATGCACTCTGAGTTCAATGATTCAGATACTGATCTGGTAAACCTTTTGCAGATATGGGTTTATCCCAAAGTGAAGAATATCACTCCGCGCTATGACCAGCTCACCTTCAGCCACTCTGACCGTCAGAACAAAATACACGAAATAGTTTCCCCTGTTAAAGCAGACAATAAGCTATGGATAAACCAGGATGCTTACTTTTCATTGGCTGATTATGATGCAGGCAAAGAAATTACTTACAATGTCAATCTGCCCGGCAACGGGGTTTACATTTTCCTGATAGAAGGAAACATTGAAGCAGAAGGAGAAAAGCTTTCCCCAAGAGATGCCATTCAGATATACGAGACAAATGCCATAAACCTTAAAACCACAGAAAAATCATTCGTCCTCTTCATAGAGATTCCGATGAATTAATATTAGGTAAACAATTTGGCTACCAAATCCAAAAACATCATTTTTATTATCTTTGCCTTATGAAATCTTCGGCATTCTTAATATTCTTCTCAATAGTCCTCTTCATCTATGGCATAATAAATTACTATATCTATATAAGGGGATTGCAGTGCACGCTGCAGAACACTAACCTGAGGCTGATATATAAGATAGCTTTTTTCACAATTGCTTCTTCGTATATAATCAGCCGCTTCCTGGAAAGGATAATGATAAACCCCTTCACTAATGTATTAACCTGGATAGGTGCTTTCTGGCTCGGGGCAATGGTTTATTTCCTGATGTTCGTCCTGCTGCTGGACATACTAAGGCTGCTGAATCACTTCATGCATTTTTTCCCTTCATTCATTACTGAAGATTATTCAAGGAGCAAATATATCACTGGCATTGCAGTGTCAGCCTTTGTGGGACTGCTGCTCATAGGCGGGTATATAAACACCTTGTTTCCGAAGATAAGGAAGATTGACATAAGCATTCATAAAAAGGTGAGCGGCTCCAGAACCCTGCATATTGCGGCTGCATCGGACATACACCTGGGAACTCTCATAAATAAGAACAGGGCAACATATCTTGTGAATAAGATAAATTCGCTTAAGCCTGACATAATCATACTTGCCGGCGACATACTCGATGAGGACATTGCTCCTGTGGTGAAATATAACATCGGTCATATCCTGCAAAACCTGAAAGCTCCTTTAGGAATTTATGCCATAACGGGAAACCACGAATACATTGGCGGAATTAATAAAGCTGTAAAGTATTTAACTGACCACAATATTAATATTATCAGGGACTCTGCTGTTCTGATTGATAATCGCTTTTACCTTGCCGGCAGGGAAGACAGGGATAAGCCCAGATTTACGGGGGCTAAAAGAAAGCCTCTGCAGGAGATATTAGCCGGTGTTGACAAATCCTACCCACTTATACTGCTCGACCATCAGCCATTCAAACTCGATGAGGCTGTCAGCAATAATGTGGACCTCCAGCTTTCAGGGCATACGCACAGGGCGCAGCTATGGCCATTCAGCTATTTAACAAAAAAGATATATGAGCTTGACTGGGGATATATGCAAAAGGGGAATACGCATTTTTATGTGTCAAGCGGATTTGGTACCTGGGGTCCGCCCATGCGGATTGGCACAAGAGCGGAAATATTGGATATTTATGTTAGGTTTGAGTAAGACAATTTGAAAATGTGCTAATTTGCTGATGTGCTAATGAAAAAGAGTTAACCACAAAGAGCACAAAGGTGTATGCAAAGGAACACAAAGTAAAATGTAAATTTATTGAACAGGGTTTTTAGATTTGTTTTTTGTCCTTGAGTTCGTCGGGGAGAAATGTGAAGAAAGTATCTCCGCGTAATCCAATACGAAGTGTTTCAAGAGGAATAACTTCGTTAGTTGCAATATTTCCCAGGTTAACATTTGCTCCTAATTGCTTGATAAACCATATCTGCTGCGATTTAAGGGGCGATTCCCAGATGATTTTATCTTTAGGTACTTTATTTATTATTTTATTTACAAGAGCAACGTGAGGTACTCCGCTTGGGCGGTAAATACCGACAGTTCCGCTTTCGCGTGCTTCGGCAATGACAAAAGATGAACCTGCCTGCAGTTCGTTTGTCATCATATTTATCCATTTGTTAGGGGCAATTATAATACCTGCTTCTTTTGAACCTACCTCTGATAAAACAGTATATTTTTTTGACAATTTATTAATATACTTACACTTCACATCATGGTCCATTAAAACCGACCCATCGGAAACTTCAAGTGCATCTAATTTATATTTGTCTATCAATCGCAGATAATCTTCATACTGGTTCCTTATAAAATAAGCTTCAAAAAGAGTTCCGCCAAGGTAAACCTTAATTTTAGCTTCGTGGTAGAGCTGAATTTTCTTCTCTACATTCTTCATTACAACAGAAGTCCCAAAGCCTAATTTGATAAAGTCAATATAATCGCCTGATGCAGATATCAGATCTTCTGCTTCTCTGAAACTAAGCCCTTTATCCATCACCATATTAACACCTGATTTTCTCGGTTTTGATGGACGTTCGGGTATATATGTAAGGTCGTTTATCATTTCAAGAGATTTTATGTTTTAGTTTGGGATGCAATATTATAAATAATTATGACACAAATTTATTTCTATATGATTCAATCATCTGAATAATTTCAGCATCATCTGCAAAATCAGCCTGATATTCAAGCATTTCAGTATATTTATTAAAATTTATTTCAAGAGCGTTTTGCAGGTGGGTGAAAGCCTCTTTTCTTTTAGCTGATTTGAATAAGTAAGCAGCTAACCTGTAATAAAGCTCTGCATTATCGGGCTGAATATCTATACCTTCCATTATTATTTCCACAGCTTTTTCAAAATCTCCCTGCCTTGCAAAAGCTTCAGAATAGTCAAGCCAGATATCAGGATGTATTTTATTAAGCGAGGCTACCTCCCTGTATGCAGAAACAGCTTCTCCCAAATTACCTTTGCCGCTAAGCATATCGCCGAGTATGTAAAAATAAAATGAATTAAATGGCGACAGTTCTAATGCTTTTCTTGCGTGTGCAATAGCATTATCTGATTGCCCGAGCTCTTCGAGAACAATAGCGCTTCCAATCCAGGCTTCAGAATTTTTTATATCCTTTTCTTTAGCCTTGTTAAAATATTCAAGAGCAGAATTAAAGTCTTCTAATTTTTCATAACATTCGCCAATATAGCAATAGGTAGTAGAGTTCTGACTTTCAAATTCAATACTTTCTTTAAAAATTTCTATTGCTTCTATATACTTTTCATTATTGAAAAGAATGTTGCCTTTGTTGATATAAGCCGAAATATAGGTCTTATCAATAGCAGTCACAAAGTCATAGGCATCAATTGCCTTATCATACTGCTCCAGCTTTTCATAGTTGGAAGCTATGTAAAACCATATCTCGGGCGAATAGGGGTTTATATCAATTATCTTATTCAGATAAACAATGCTTTCCTCAAACTTATCGGTCAGTTCATAACAATAAGACAGTTCAAAAAGAGTGTCCTCATTATGAGGGTCGTATTCGAGAGCATTCAGGAAATGCACAATAGCTTCTTTATATTTTCTCAGATGAAAATACTCATAACCTATCTTTGAAAATATTTCTCCTTTATATTCCTCATCAGCATACTTCAAAGCAATTTTGTATTCATAAACTGCCTTATCATGCTGCTCGGCATCAGAGTATATATTGCCTTTGCCTATATATATTTCAAAATCAGTATAGTCAATAGCTTCAGCTTCACTCAGAATTTGCAGAGCTTTATCATTCTTTTTGAGCAAAATATAAAGGAAAGCCTTTCTTACAAGAATTGTTGAGGATACCGGGTGAATTCTTAAAGCATAGTTAATAGTATCCCTGGCTTTTTTAAGAATATTTTTATCAAGATAATAATCAATAATATCCTCAAGGTCGTTTACATCAAAAAATCCGGCTTCTTCCTTGTCCAGCATTCTTTCGAATTTCTGAACCAGCACTGCTATATATGGTCTGTTAAATCTTTCCAATTCAATTAGTTCATTAAGTTCAACACTTCATTTATTCATCAGTCAAACTATTTACAAAAATAATAAAATTTAAATACTGTTCTTTTTTATTTTTTATAAAATTTGATTAATGATTAATTATACTTTTGCGAATGAATTATTAATTAGCAATTTATAAATCTAAAATCTAAAATCGTAACCTGAGCGAAGCGAAAGCATGAACTCATTAATATAAAAA
>CAZMDE010000237.1:0-4527 GCA_964564355.1 uncultured Bacteroidales bacterium
ACAGTTCATTTGATGACTGAGCTGAAATATTAGACTGATAAATAAATAATAATGGAAGAAAAACTAATTGAAATATCCTTTTCATAAATTGTTAATAAATTTTGTAAAATTAATAATTATTTATATAAAGTAATGTATAATAACACTTATTTTTGTATAGTTTTATAAATTGAAAATTTAGTTATATTTAAAATGCTTGTTAAAACTGCTAATAAACTTATAGAGAGTATTGTTCCATCAGATTTTAAGTTGGATGACGAGCTTTTCAGGAAAAATAAATTATATGTTATTTATAGTTTTATTGGTATTGCTTTCTTAATTGTATATGGTTTTTTTTATTCAAATATTGACTTTATTTTCCCTTCAAGAGTATGTTTTAGTTTAGCACTATTGGTTTTTCTAACTTTATTTTTATATGTTTTAACAAAAGGATGGAAATATTGCACATATATTATTACCACTCTTGTTTTGATTGCTATGTGGTTAATAACAGAATCCACTGGAGGGATTACATCACCTGGGCTTCCATGGATGATTACTTCGCCCGTGTTTGGTTTTATGCTTATTAACAGGCGCGCAGGAATTACATATTCAATTTTGATGTTATTAGGATTACCATTATTTTATCTTATAAAAGAATTTAATTTGACATTTGTTCCATATTATGATATTAAAATAAATACATATTTGTATGGATTAATGGATTCAGGGTTTTTAATATTTATCTTGACTGTTGTTTTTTTTGTTTATGAAAAAAGCATGAATGATATTTTCACTAACCTGAAGTTTGCTAATATGCAGATAGAAGATAAGATGCAGGAAAATGAACAAAAAAATAAAGAGCTGATAATTCAAAGGGATAGGGCTGAAGCTTCTACAAAAGCAAAAGCACAGTTTTTATCTTCAATGAGCCATGAAATCAGAACCCCTATGAATACTATAATTGGGATGATTCATATTCTTATACAGGAAGAACCAAGGCAAGACCAGGTTGAAAACCTCAAAGTGCTTAAATTTTCTGCAGAATCTCTCCTTTCTCTGATTAATGATATTCTTGATTTCAGCAAGATTGAAGCTGGAAAAGTAGAAATCGAACAGGTTGATTTTAATTTAAAAGACCTGATTAATGGAGTTGTAAACTCTCAAAATCAGAGAGCTTCTGAAAAAAATATTGTAATCAAATCTTTTATTGATTCCGATATTCCTGAAATGGTAGTTGGTGACCCGACAAGGCTGGGACAGATACTGACCAACATTGTTGGGAATGCAGTTAAATTTACTGCTAATGGGAGCGTTAGCGTTGATGTGCTTCTTGAAAAGTCAGTAAATAGCTCACTTTTCATTAAATTTGCTGTTGTTGATACCGGAATAGGTATTCCTCAGGATAAGCTGGAAACTATCTTTGAAAGCTTTAGTCAGGCAAATACTCAGATAACACGCAATTATGGTGGCTCAGGCTTGGGGCTTACTATTACCAAACGTTTGCTTGAAATAAAGAATAGTAAAATTTATGTTGAAAGCGAAGAAGGCAAAGGTTCCAAATTCTACTTTACTATTGAATTGAAAAAAAGCAATATCGTTGTTTATCATGAAACAAAGTCTTCATTTGCAAAACAAACATTTGACAGTCTTAAAGGCGTTAAAGTCTTGCTTGTTGAAGATAATGAAGCTAACACATATATAGCCGTTAAGTTTTTGACTAAATGGGATATTGAAGTTGATACTGCTGCAAATGGTAAAATAGCTGTAGAAAAGATTATAGCTAATAACTATGACCTTGTTTTGATGGATTTGATGATGCCCATTATGGATGGCTATCAGGCTACAAACACTATCAGAGCTATGTCGGACGAAAAGTATCAAAAATTGCCTATCTTAGCCCTAACCGCATCTACCCTGATAGATATTAACAGGAAGACAAATATAAAAGGAATGGATGATTTCATTACCAAACCTTACATCCCCAATGACCTTTATAATAAAATCCGCAAGTGGTCAGGGAAATTCTAAATCATAATTTAAAATTGCCCATCAGGCATTAATGACATTAGAAAACAAACATCCCTGACAATTCAAAACATTGAATATTTATCAATTGCCACTATCTTCAGATAGTGGATGAAATATGTCAAAACAACAATGGGCTTCAGCCCAAATATATTCTTCTGTTGGTTTGAATTATTAATGAATGCCCCTATTTGCCCTGTTAGGCGAAGCGTCCACCTTAGTCTATTGTTTTGTTTATATTGTCATGTTGAGCGTAGCGAAAGATCTTTCAGACGAAGCGAGGACGACGCTTTGCCGAAAAGGGGTGAAACGCGCGCCTTCTTGCTTCTTTGTCTCTTTCTGTAATTTTTATTATATTATTATTTTTTATACTTTAATTTTATTTGTTCATCAATAGGTACAGCATGTCTGCTAATTGGGTCAATCTTTACAAACTTGATGTTGGTGTGTGTGGCGGTTACCTGTAAATCATCATATACATCATGTATTCGCACTTCTATATAGAGTGTGATTGATGTTCTGCCTATTTCTTTTATCTCACCATAAATTTTTATAAGGTTACCTAATTTAACAGCTTGTTTAAAGATGAGTTCATCAACCTTAACGGTTACTATATTAGGTGTATCGCAAATTTCCATAGCATAGGCGGCACTTGCTTCATCAATTAGTGCCATCATATGACCACCAAACATATAGTTGTGGGCACCTATGTCACTTGCTTTACATAAACTGGTTGTTATTAGTTCCATATTATTCAATTTTTATTTGAACATGCCCCGTTAGGCAAAGCGTCCACCTTCGTCATTTTATATCCTGTAGTCATATTGTTCCATTTTTATTCTCTTGTTTTATTTTCGACGAAGCGTGGACGCTTCGCCGAACAGGGATTTTATTCTTCTATCACTTGCATTATAACCCTAAAACCAACTCTTGGGTCAGGTAATTTATAATTTTGTGATTTGTCAATAGCGCATTCTTCAAGATAATTATCCCAACTACCACCTTTTTGAACATTACTTTGTATTATTTCCGCAACATTACCTATTACGTCATAGATTCCCAAATTATTTGCTTTATAATGCCCGACAATTAAAGTAGTAAGCCCCCCGTCAAAAATGTAATTGTCCTTATCTGTCACATAATCCCTAACCTTAATATTTGCAAGTGCAATCTTTTCTTCACCGCTTTTATAAGCCAAATTACCATACCATGGCAGATTATTACCGGGTAAAGGAGCAGCAAGTTTTTTCCACTCTGTTTCTGTAGGAAGGCGGAATAACACTTTTATATATTTCTTCTTTGAAGATTTATTATACTTATCTGTCTGCCATTCACAAAATGCTTCCGCTGCTTCTTTAGTTATATTTACAATCGGATAGTTGTCATAAGCAGGATGCGAATGATAGGTTTTTACCATTGGTTCATTATATTGTGCAGAAAACTTTTTCACCCATTGAGTTGAATCATAAAGGTATTTTATGAATTTATCATTCTGACCTGTGGATTTTAAATCCCTTAAAAACTCACGATATTCCTTATTTGTCACTTCATGGGGAGAAGCAAATAGCTTATTATCAAATTTTTGGTATTCATTCTTTGAAATCGAAATCATTCCGGATAATAAAGTTCCTAATAACAAAGCAACTATTTTTAGACTGATATTAAAATTTCTTTCATTCATAGCCTTTATATGTTAAATTTTATTCATTATCTAATCATCCGCAAATCCAAACATAATGTCCAACAAAATTAACACATTTTTAATTGTTTAATACATTTTTTCAATCTTTTTCGTGTAAAAGTATAATAATATATGTCTGTTTTAGTTGTAGATATTATAGTGTGCTGACTGTTTCCTTTTCCTTAGTTTTATTAGTGGTTTGAATTGTTTTAATTTTTAGATTTTCTGCCGTTGCGTATTTTTTCGCTTTTCGCTCTTCGCTTTTTCTGTTGACTGTTGTCTGTGGACTGTCGTCTGTGGACAATGGACTTTACCAATCTTTAATAACATACTCTTCCTATTACTAACAACTTATTTGGGAACTTTCTCAGTGTTGTCTGAGGGTTGCAAGCTTGTATGTAGCCTGTTGTATGGTATTTGCTACGCGTTATGTACGAGCTATTTACGGGCTATGTACGGGCTATGTACGGGTTACTGTTTGGCGATTGCACTCTATGCCACGTCCCTGTAGGCTAAAATGCCTGTTTTTTGGTAGGTCGATATTGCACATTGCATGCTTATGTATTTTATTTCCAACTATTTCCATTTCTCGTAAAATTACATACCTCTAATCTCTAATTTATAACTTTTATATTCTGCAAAATTACTGCTATTTTCTCTATAAAGTCAAGTTTTTTCTTAATTATTTTTCAACTATTTTTTATTTTTATAAATGAACTAATGAAAGATTTGGTCTTGAGTCTAATATCTTGAGTCTAATATCTTGAGTCTAATATCTTGTGTCTAATATCTATTTGTATTGATTTACCCCGCAAATACAATCCATCCAGCACTGTTTT
>CAZMDE010000237.1:4537-4830 GCA_964564355.1 uncultured Bacteroidales bacterium
CAAGTTTTTTCTTAATTATTTTTCAACTATTTTCTATTTTTACAAATGAACTAATGAACAAATGAACTAATGAAAGATTTGGTCTTGAGTCTAATATCTTGTGTCTAATATCTATTTATATTGATTTGCCCTGCAAATACAGCACTTTAATCACTGTTTTCCTGAATAATTAAAATATTTTACTACTCAAATAGGGAAAATTTATTAATTTTGCAAAATCATCCAACCTATTATTAATTTCAATAAAGCGTTGTAGACAGATAAATAAATGCCTGTAATTACGGGCATCAGAA
>CAZMDE010000238.1:0-4800 GCA_964564355.1 uncultured Bacteroidales bacterium
CAGCATAGATGTTATTTTTTTGTCCGCTTACGCAGGAACCTTGTCCGCATATTGCAGGAACTGTGTCCGGATGTTACAAGATCGATGTACCAAATTGACAAGGATAATCATTCTATCTTTTCCAAAAGACGATACAGGCTCTAATCCTACTTACTTTAGTCCAATCACTTGAACCATGTTCGGCAACTGGTGTTAGTACTTAAGTAATATTTTAATTATTAAAGATTTGTGTTTTAGCTGTAGTATTTTAATTTTATATTGTTTAAACTTACCAGGTATTTATTTTACACCGATGGCATTAAAACAATATATGTTGCACTCCATTGCAGAGCACTTACTCATATTTTTTTATCCAATTTTTCTTAAATCTCAGATTGCTTTCCTCGACCTCTGTTCTGAATGGTATAGAATCTGCTGCTCCTGAGCGTGATACCGATATAGAGGATGCAATTGATGCCTTTTCGAGTATTTCTTCTATTGACAAACCTTCTACTAACAAAGACAAAAAATATCCTGTAAATGTATCTCCTGCAGCTGTTGTATCAACCACCTCAACGTCGTAGATTGTATGTTTTGCAGTTTTGTTTTTATCATGATAAACAACGCCATTTTTACCTAAAGTAAGTACTACACAGCTATTTGGGTATTTTAACAAAAGCTCATTTGTTATTTTTTCAGTATCTGTTTGACCGGTTATTTCATTACCCTCAATTTCATTCAAAATAAATATAGATACATATTGTAGAGGGTACTCTTTTAATTTGTCATTGATTGGTGAAGGGTTAAAAACTATTTTCATTCCCTTTTCATATACTTTTTCCATAATATAAGAGATGCAATTAATTTCATTTTGAATTAATAAAATATCACCTTTATCAAAATTGCTTAAAACACTATCCACATATTTTTCAGTTATTCGCTGATTGGCTCCGCCATAAAGCAAAATACTGTTTTGACCTTTTTTATCAACCTGTATAATTGCATGTCCGCTTGAGCAATCAATTGTTTCAATATAATCACAATTTATATGATTATCTGTCAAACATTCTTTTAATATCTCGCCATTATTACCGATACATCCGGCATGGTAAACCTTACCTCCTGCTTTGGCAATTGCAATGGATTGATTTAACCCCTTACCACCGCAAAAACAATTGAGCTCCTGCGAAGAGATTGTTTCCCCCGGACGCACAAAATGCTCTACTTTATATACATTATCAATATTTAACGAACCAAAATTAATTATTTTCATTTTATTCCCCATTTATAAATTTAGGTTTTTTCATAATAAGGTCATCCAATACTCCTGAACTATTCAAAGAATTTTTCTTTTCTTTTAAAAATCTGTGCCTAACGCATGCATTACTGCCATTGCACCCGCATCATTGCAATCACAGCCTATATTTATATCAAGAATCAGTTTGACTTTTTCTAAAATAAATTTAACCGCATAATTAAACGATTAATTGAATTTAGGTAACCAACTTCCATGTGCCTCAATCAGTTCATCACACAAATTTTTAATATCATCCATTGATAACTCAGCCGCAGTATGAGGGTCTAACATCGCTGCCATATAGATGAATTCTTTTTTCCTTGTCCTTGCGGCTTCAATCGTTAATAATTGCACATTAATATTTGTCCTATTTATTGCAGCACATTGCTCAGGCAAATCTCCTACAAAACAAGGGTTGATTCCATTTTTATCCACTAAGCAAGGGACTTCAACACAAGCATTCGATGGTAAATTGGTTATCAATCCCGTATTTAATACATTACCATGAATACGATATGGAGTATCCGTTTCGATCGCTTTTATAATATAAGATGCAAATTCATGGCTTTTTTCATGTCTTAATTCAGTATTTACTACTAAATCCTCTCTCATCTTTTCCCATCCGCCAATCTGTTTAATACAACGTCGTGGATACTCATCAAGAAATATATTAAATCTTTCAATTAATTCAGGATATTTTGACTTAATAAACCATGGATTGTATTCTGCATTATGTTCTGATGATTCTGTTACATAATAACCGAACTTATGCATAAGCTCATGTCTGACCAAATCCCATTTTCTATCATAATCGATACTTTTATCAAGCGAACGTCTTTTTATTTCCGGATAAAGGTCGTTACCGTCCTTATCTTTTATTTCAAGCAACCACGCCTGATGATTAATGCCTGCAATTTTCCACTGGCAAGTATCCATATGCTCTTCCATTTTAAAAGTTTTAAATATCCCCGGCACACACCCCTGAACACTATGGCAAAGGCCAACTGATCTGATATCAAGATATCTTTGTATATATCCCGAAAGCATTGCCATTGGATTTGTATAATTAATAAACAAAGCATCGGGACACATTTCGCGGATATCCTTTGCAAAATCCTCTAACACCGGAATAGTCCTTAAAGCTCTGAATATTCCGCCAATCCCCAAGGTATCCCCTATTGTTTGTTTTAAGCCATACTTATTAGGTATCTCAAAATCCGTAACAGTACAAGGCTCGTAGCCACCTACCTGAACCGCATTGATTACATATTTCGCATTCTTTAGTGCTTCTTTTTGATCTAAATATTTAACTATTATAGCCTTACCATTCGAATTTTTATTGATATTGTTAAGCATTCTGTATGAATCGTCCAAACGTATTGGATCAATATCAAAAAGAGCAATTTCAAATTTCCTAAATTCAGGGGTTAAAATGCAGTCGCCCAAAACATTTTTGGCAAATATTGAGCTTCCTGCACCAATAAAAGTAATTTTAAACATATATACCACCTCTAAATTTCATAATGAATCTTTTAATTAAATTCTAATTTGAATTTATATAATATTACTTATTTCAGAAAATCTTCCACTAGTCTTAAGGATTCTGATTGATAACATCAATTTGCAATATGTGTTTTTTAACAGCTAAAAAATCACTTATTGAGATATTCCCTTTTAAAAACACATCTCCAGCTTTAATGAATTGTTCGTTTAAGGTGTTAATTCGCAATATATGATTTTTGATTAATACTAGATCACTAACATCTATCAATCCATCACCATTCACTTCACCATAAATTACTATCTTATAATTAATAGTTGTATTATTTTGTGTTACTGCAATCGTTGTTCCTGTTCCTACATAATTATTAGTAATAACAGTACCATTGTAATCAGTTGTAAGAATATTTGTATGATTGCCAACTGTTACACCTGTCATAAAGTCAGCTAATGTTTTACCTGGCAATACACCTGTTATGATATTTCCTCCATCTGTTGATACAGTATAATTATTAATTGTTGTAGGAATTAACGTTTCATAAATACTAATATCATCAATAGAGAATGCTCCACTATTTACTACTCCCCAAGTAAGCCAAGTATCGGTTGCATTACTCGTATTAAATATATATGTTTTTATACCGCTATTACCACTATCCGAAACATCCCACTGATTAAAACCAATAGTTTGCCCCAATCCATTTCTCGTATAAAAATAGAAAAACGAACCTGCATTTCTTTCTATATTGTATTTAAAAGAAATTGTATACGAAGTATTCGGTAATAGTTGGAGATTAGAATTATCACTTTGTAAACAATCTACAAATCCAGATGATGATATATTTGCAAAGTAAGAATACTGACCAGCAATAATTGCTTCAGTATTACTATGAATAAAACTGCAATTTACACTTGGATTCCAATATGCTGCAGGCAAACCACCTGTTTCAAATCCAACATTACTTACAGTAGTATAGCTGTCATCTACATTTTTTTCTTCTAATTTTAAATTATCATAGCAAATAGCTCCCCCGGTTTGTGCTCCTAATAAAATATAATAATCATTAAAATTATTCGTGGTAAATTCAAACGTTTTATTTCCCTTGTTACCTACGGTATCATTCCATTGCGAAAACAAAACTCCCAATGGATAATCACCTCCACTTCTAACAATAATAAAGAATGTGTCGGCACCCGGGCTTTTATCAACTAAATAATCATAAGAATACCGATATGTAGTATTAGGCTTCATTGGTAATGTTGCTGGTATACTTGACAGCATCTGTTCCCATGCGCTTTCTGATTCTGAGTAAAAAGAATAATTCCCGGTTATAACCTTAGAACTGTTAGAATTGTTAAATGCTGAACCTTGCGGCATCCAAAAACAAGATGCTGTATCCTCCCCTGTTTCAAAGCCATAGGTAAGCTCTGACACTATTTTCTCAATTTTTATATCATCTATTGATAGTCCTCCACCACCATTCATTCCCCATATTAAATGATAGTCCTTTGTGGCAGGTGTTGCTGAACTTAACGTTAATTCAAAGGATTTCGAGCCACTATTACCAACAACACCTGTCCATGTGTTATATCCTTTTCCAAACACTCCATCATTCTCTGTAGGACTTTTTGCCATAAAATAACAGAAACCGCCTTCTGCCGAATTTTCTATAATTTTATAGTTAAATGAAACTTTATATGTTGTCCCTTTTTCCATTATTAACTTCGTGATATCACTGTATAATATTTCTGTCCAAACTCCAGCAGCGACTGGTATTTGTGAGTATACTGAATACCCACCTGTTATTATATTAGTTTGCGCATTTGTTATAGAACTTTTATCGCCCTGATACCCTGCTGTAAAAACTGTTTGTGCAAAAGAACCACTTTCAAATCCCTCGTTAAGTATATTTACATTGGGAGCATAAGCTAAAGAAACAAGTGGAAAAGCTACAATTAGATTAACTAACAAAAAAACAATTCTAGTACAAATATAAATTCATATAAAAATACAAACATAACTT
>CAZMDE010000239.1:0-4796 GCA_964564355.1 uncultured Bacteroidales bacterium
GAATATTGTGAAAAAACCCGCTACCGATTAATACCTTATATTTGGTAAAATTCTTCATATTTTTTTCAGGAACCAATATAATTTCAAAGAATACAATATTTAAATTTGGTGAATATAAAAATATTGCCTTTTATATTCCGAATAGATGTTAAAATTATATAAAAATATATATATTGTTATTTATGATAAAAAGTTATTAAATTTGCAGTAAGTATATTTAATATAGTTCTTTATACAATTTATTAATTAACCAAAAATAAGGAGGGCTTATGAGAAAATTAAATTTTCATGTTTTATTTTTGTTCATTTTTTCACCTTTGCTTTTTCTAAAGCCAGATCATCCTGTCGTTCCGTTAACAATGGTGAATGTTCAATCACATGGTCCGCAGAAATTATCCAATCTGCCGCCGGTAAATGTGCCTGTTGACAATCCACAAACCAGTTTAAAGATTCTGCTTGGCAAGCAATTGTATTTTGATACCCGCTTATCAAAAGATAATTCTGTAAGCTGCGCTACATGCCACAATCCTGCAATGGGCTGGTCTGATGCCGGACCCACAAGCACTGGCATTAATAACCAGAAAGGCGGGAGAAGGTCTCCGCCTGTATGCAATTCAGCCTACGCTCCCCTTCAGTTTTGGGATGGAAGAGAACCTTCTCTTGAAGAGCAGGCAAAAGGACCTATCCAGAATCCTATTGAAATGGGCAATACCCATGATGTTATGATTAAGACTGTTGATAATATTCCAGGCTATGTCAAAGAATTTGAGGAAGTTTTTGGTACTACTGAAGTAACGGTTGATTTGGTTGCCAAGGCAATTGCAGCTTTTGAGCGCACAGTTGTCACAACCGATTCACCTTTTGATCGCTATGTAAAAGGAGACAAGAATGCATTAACTCCTTTGGAAAAAAAAGGTCTGGAAATATTTAACGGTAAAGGTCATTGCACAGCCTGTCACTGGGGTGGATATTTCAGCGACGGACGTTTTCATAACCTTGCAGTTAAACCTATAGACCCTGCAAAACCGGATGAAGGGCGATTTGCTATTACAAAAAATAAATCAGATATGGGCGCTTTTAAAACTCCTACCATTAGGGATGTTGCTTTAAGACCTCCTTATATGCACAATGGAAGTGAGAAGACACTTGAAGACGTGGTTGACCTTTATGATAAAGGCGGCAGAACAGGTGATAACAATCTTTCACCGCTGATACTTCCATTAGGTCTCACTAAGTATGAAAAAAAAGCTCTTGTTGCTTTTATGACTACTGCTATGACCAGTACAAATCCAGAAGTTGCTAATGTTAAACCAATTCCGGCTTCGGAATTACCTAAATAAAGGAGGTTATTATGAAAAAAATATATATTATAATTTTAGGAGTGTCACTTATCGGTTTTTTTTCACCTTTTGCAACTCAGGCTATTCCAGCGTTCGCAAGGAAGTATGGGTTTAACTGTGCTATGTGTCATTCAGGTTTTACCAAGCTGAACGATTTCGGGCAGAGATACAGGGATAATGGTTATCAGATTCCGGGACAGGAAGGGAAAGAGAAAAATGTGTTTGAAACCCCACCGCCCATATCAATGCGTACCTCCATGGGTTTAAATAACTATTTTAACGTTGATCATTCTGCTTCTTCATTTAACATTAATGGATTGGATTTATTAGCTGCAGGAGTTTTACATAAGAATATCTCCTTCTTAATGATTTACACTCCAAGGATTGATGAACCCACCAGTAATTTTACAGGACCAGATAGTTTGAGCAGTTATACCTCACAATTAGGAGCTCTGGAGTCTGTCAGCTTGGTATTCAGCAATATTATTCAGGATGCTCTTAATATTCGGGTTGGACGTTTTGAGCCTGCTTACCATGTTTTCAGCTCAAAGCGTACTTATTATCTATTTCAGCCTTATGAGATTTATTCACTGACAACCCCTAATAATAATTATGTGTTTGACGACAACCAGATAGGAATTGAGGCTACAGGACATTTTAACTGCGGTTTTAAATATGCTGCCGGAGTTATTAATGGCACAGGAGCTAATCCTGATAACAATAATAATAAGGATGTTTATCTGAATTTAGAGCAGATTATTGGCAAAGGTGAAGGACAAACTGCCGGGCAGAGAATAGGACTCTTTGGCTATTATGGATGGCAGCCATTAGTTTTACCTGGAAGATTAATTGGTCCTATTGGGCAAACTAATGGCAAGGATAATAAAGCTTTCTATCGTTTTGGCGGAACAGCCAGCCTTAACTGGAAAGCTTTCAATCTTCAGACGATGTATATGTATGGCTTTGATGATAAAGCTTTAAACACAATTGAAAAAACAAAAGACTATAAATACAACGGAGGTTTTGTTCAACTGGATTACTTAGGTATGTTCAATAATCGTCTGGTTGCATCTGTCTTATATAACTGGATTAAGCCTCCTGATTATGACACCGGTTTTAATATCAATTCTTATTCGGCTTTATTACGCTACTATCTTGGCGACTGGTCTGCAGTAAATGTTGCTTTGCATGCCGAGTATTCTCATCGTGTAACAGGCAAATCAAACAAGATAAATGAGGATTTATTTTCAATAGCATTGGATTTTGCCTTTTAGCTTCTAATTTATATAGTCTGACCTTAAAAGATAATAATCTTTATCTTGCATTTTAAAATATTTATCGTAATTTTGCGATTGATATTGGTTTTATTTCTATTAACATAAAGTATGGCTGAGAAAATAATTGAAAGTTATACAGAGGCAGATGCACAGATTGCTAAGTTTGCAAAAGCATTGGGACATCCGGCAAGGATTGCAATACTGAATCTTCTTGCTTCTCAAAATACTTGTTTCTGCGGAGATATTGTCAAAGAACTTCCTATTGCCCAGGCAACAGTATCTCAGCATTTAAAAGAACTTAAAGATGCAGGATTAATACAGGGAACTATAGAACCACCAAAGGTTAAATATTGCATTAATAAAGAAAATTGGAAATTAGCTAAACAGGTGTTTAAAGAATTTTTTAAATAATTTTTTGTATATAATTATCAAATTACCAAATTACCAAATTATCAAATTAATTATGGATATAAAAGTTTTAGGTACTGGATGTACCAATTGTAAAAATCTGGAAAAAGCAGTAATCAATACTTTAGCAGAAATGGATATAGCAGCTAATGTTGAGAAAGTGGAAGATATAACGAAGATTATGTCTTATGGTATAATGAGAACACCAGCATTGGTGATAAACGAAAAGGTGGTTCTTTACGGCAGAGTGCCTTCGACTAAGGAATTGAAAGAAATAATAACAAAAGCGATTTGATAATTTATTAAACTAATAATTAAAAAGATGAAAAGAGTTATTTCAATTTTTAGCATAATGATGCTTGCTTGCATCGCATTTACTCAAAACAAAACAGTTAAGAATTTTTCGTCAAAGCCTTTGCTTGAGGTTTATTATTTTCACATAACTAATCGTTGCCCGACTTGTATTTCCATTGAGGCTAATACAAAGAAAACTCTTGAAACCTATTTTTCAAAAGAAGTAAAGGATGGTAAAATAAAGCTCATTATTCTTAATGTTGATGATGAGAAAAACAAAGCTATATCAGAAAAATATGCTGCTTTTGGCTCCGCCTTATTTTTAACTAAAAAAGTGAGTGGGAAGGAAACCACTACAGACATGACAAACTTTGCTTTTCAAAATTCAAGAAACAGACCTGAAAAATTCATTGAAGGACTTAAGGATAAGATAAACGAAAATCTGAAGAAATGAATGAGCTTCAAAATTTGCTTGATAGTACAAACGCACCTATTCTATATGCTTTTATATTGGGCCTGATGACAGCAATAAGTCCCTGCCCGCTTGCTACTAACATAACAGCTTTGGGATTCATTAGTAAAGAGATTGAGAATAAAAAGCTTATTTTTATTAATGGATTATTATATACACTCGGAAGGGCTTTAAGTTATACCTTGCTTGGAATAATACTTTATTTCGGCGCTAGCAAGTTCCATATTGCCCGCTTCTTTCAGTTTAACGGGGAGAGGTTTTTAGGTCCTTTGCTTATTATTATTGGGATTCTGATGCTTGACATAATTAAAATAAAGATACCAGGAATTAATAATGCTCTTCATAAATTACTTGGCAATGGCAAGTCCGGAAGCAGCTGGACTGCCTTGTTTATGGGAATTATTTTCGCACTTGCCTTTTGTCCTTACAGCGGTGTTTTATATTTCGGGATGCTTATTCCTATAACTATTACGAGTGCAAATGGCTTATATCTGCCATTTGTTTTTGCCATTGCAACCGGTTTACCGGTTATTATTTTCGCCTGGATTATCGGATACAGCATTGCCGGTATTGGTAATTTATATCATAAGATAAATGTCTTTCATAAGTGGTTTAACAGAGTTGTTGCAGTTCTTTTCATTATTGTCGGAATATATTATATGGCAATATTTTATCTGAATTAATATGAATTCGTTATTTAATAAAAATAAAATCGCATTTGTAGGAATTCTTATTATAGTATGGTTTTTAATTTACCATTATTTACAGCCCTTAACTGACTTTCTTGTTGATAGAATATTTCTGTTGCCAAAAGGGAAACATCTTACTGAAACAATAAGATTCTTTATCTTTGAGCTTCCCAAAGTTCTGCTATTACTGACTTTGATAGTTTTCTTTGTAGGAATAGTCCGAAGTTATTTTACACCTGAAAAAACCCGCAAAGCGTTAGAAGGAAAATCATTGTTCACAGGAAATGTAATGGCAAGTCTATTGGGAATTGTAACT